>CAMPIF010000001.1 GCA_946886245.1 Ectopseudomonas composti
GCAGGATGGTGAGCAGGTCGCTCATCGCCAGGTCCGTACCGGTGGCATGGGCGATGAACACTACTGCCAGGGTCAGGTAGATGGAGAAACCATCGAGGTTGAATGAGTAGCCGGTGGGAATCACCAGGCCGACGGTGGAGCTGCGGATGCCCATGTGCTCGAGCTTGCGCATGATCTGCGGCAGCACGGCGTCGGACGAGGCCGTGCCCATGACGATGGTCAGCTCCTCGCGGAAGTAGCGCAGAAAGGGCAGCAGCGGCACCCCGCACAGGCGCAACACACTGCCCAGGACGATCAGCACGAAGAGGATGCAGGTCACATAGAACACCGCCACCAGCGCACCGAGGTGGCTGAGCGAGTCGAGGCCGTACTTGCTGGTGGTGAAGGCCACGGCGCCGAACACGCCGATTGGCGCCAGGCGCACGATCATGCCCATGATGCGGAAGATCACGTGGCTGAACTCGTTGATCAGCTTGGCCACGCCGCTGGCCTGTTCGCCGACCAGGTTCAGCGCGCTGCCGAACAGTACGGCGAACAGCAGCACCTGGAGAATGTTGTTCTCGGCGAATGCACCGAGCACCGAGGAGGGGATCAGGTCCATGATGAAGGTCGCAGGGCCGTGCAGCTCCTGGGTGCGGCTGGCGTAGAGCGCGGCGTCGCCGCTCGACAGCTCGTTGAGGTAGATGTTGGCGCCTGAACCCAGGCCCAGGCCGTAGGCCACCACCAGCCCGAGGATCAGGGCGAAGGTGGTGAGCACCTCGAAGTAGATCACCGATTTCAGGCCGATGCGGCCCACCTTCTTCAGGTCTCCTGCACCGGAAATGCCACTGACCACCACGCAGAAGACGATCAGCGCAATCAGCATCTTGATCAGCTTGATGAAGCCATCGCCAAGGGGTTTCAACTGGGTGGACAGTTCGGGCAGGCTGAGGCCGCACAACACGCCGAGCACCAGGCCTATCACGACTTGCAGGAATAGCGAGCGGGGAAGCAGTTTGATGAACATCGTCGAGGTCTCCGTTCGGCGCGTCATCCATGCCCTCACGGAGGCCCAGAAGCGAACGCCAGATTGTTTTTATGGTCTTACCGGTCTGACCAGTTCAGGCTAAGCGCAATTTTTCCAACCGACAAGCCCCCGTCTGGAGGATCATGCCGGACTGGCTGTCGCTCGCCGCGACGAAATGCCCGCAACAGAGCGTATGAGTGCAGCTGAACGACCACTGGTCAGCGGATTTTTCAGCAGTGCTGAAGCATGGCAATGCGCGGTTGGCCTGCGCAAACGCTGCAGTGATGAGCCAAGCGGCCAGTCAGACCGGATGGCGCAGGCGACGCACGGAACGCGTTCGGGGTACGGCCATCGTGCCGAAGCGGCTAGACTGCCGGCCCGTTCTGGAGACCGTCATGAGCCAAGCCCCCTACGCCCGCGTTCTGTTCATCGGCCCTGGCCTGGGTCGTGGTGCCTCGGCCGAGCGTTTGCAGCAGCGCATCACCGCGTTGCTGGGTGAGGCACACCTGCAGGACAGCGAGCAGGACGGCTTCTGGCAGGCGATAGACGAGGCGCCACGGCCATTGCTGGTGGTCGATCTGGAGCCGCGCGCCGATGCTGCGCACCGCGACTGGTTACGCGAGCGCATCGCCGAACGCGGTGACGGGGCAGGGGTGTTCGTGGTCTGCACGGCGCTCGAGGACACCTGGCTCGATGGCCTGGGCGCGCTGCTGGCGCATCGCGAGGCGCATCTCCCCTGCAGCGATGTGCCGCCCGTGCCGGCCCATCACGCCTGGTCGCAGATCCCGCCGCATGCGCAGCGCCTGCTGCTGTGCAACGGCCCGCGCTGCACGCGCAAGGGTGCGCTGGGGCTGTGGAAAATCCTGCGCCAGCGGCTCAAGGCCGCGGGCAAGCTGGAGTGCGAGGGTGGCGTGCACATCACCCGGAGCCAGTGCCAGTTCCCCTGCGACCTGGGCCCGACCGCGAGTCTTTATCCACAGGGTGAGTGGTATGCCATCAAGGACGAGGCGGCGGTGATACGCCTGGTGGATGAGCGCCTGGTGGCGGGGATGGCGTTGCCGGAGTTGCGTATCGATGAGCAGGGCGGCCACTAGTTACACCTGCGGATAGTCCAGGTGAGGTGTCGTCACGGTGGACAAGCAGCGCGTTGTCCACCCTACGCTTAAGTCTGCCCCAAAGCGCCTCCCACAATTGCCCATGCGCCTTGACTTGAGCGGGAGCGGGTGGTCATATCCGCCCCGCTTTAGGTGTCTCACGCCGCCGCGCGTGAGGTGAAACGGGAAGTCGGTTGAAGTCCGACGCTGCCCCCGCAACGGTAAGCGAGCGACCGCATCGAAACGCCACTGTGCGCCACGCGCATGGGAAGGCGATGCGTTCATGACCCTCGCAAGCCCGGAGACCGGCCTGGAGTCGTTTGTGTCTGGCAACCCGCGGTGGGCGGGCGTTGACTCCAGTAGGGCGCCCTCGTGCCCCTGTCTGCTGTTGCGCATTTCCATCGGATTGCCGTGCCTTTTCTCTTTGCGATGGAAGCAATATGGCGCGCCATTTCCGCTACAGGAACCCCTTTTCTTCCTGCCTGAAAGAAGGGCCTGAGCCCGTTTCCGGTTACCTGCAAAACAAGATAATGTTATGTTATAACAATAACATTATCGCTTCAGGCCAGGGTCATCAGCGGTCGTCACTGGCCGTTGCAATGCCCGATTCCAACGCCTCGAAGCGACTCGACGAGCCTCTTCAACGCCCCGGAATTGTTCACGTGCTATACCTCTTGCGCTTCTGTTCCCTGCCATTGCTGGTCTTGGCTGGCGGTACCGTCCTGGCCGACGAGTCCGCTGTCGATCTCCCCGCTGTCACCGTCCAGGCGCAAGCCGCGGAGGAGGGCGATACCACCCTGCACACGCCGACCACGTCCGGCTCACGCCTCGACCTGTCGGCGATGGAGACGCCGGCCAGCACCACCAGCCTGAGCGGCGTCGACGTGCGCGAGCGCAACAACCGCAGCGTGCAGGATGCCGTGACCCGCACGCCGGGCATCAGCAGCATCGGCACGCCGGGTAATGGCGGTACGGCGCTGTCGGCACGCGGTTTCAGCGGCCATTCCTCGACCATGCAACTGTACGACGGCACTCGCCAGTACATCGGCGCGGGTACGGTGACCTTCCCGGAGCACACCTGGTCGGTGCAGCGCATCGACGTGCTTCCTGGCCCGTCGGCGGTGCTCTATGGCGAAGGGGCCACGGGCGCGGTGATCAACCTGGTGCCGAAGAAGCCCTTCGCGGGCGAGATTCGCAACCAGCTACGCCTCGGCTACGGCAGCGACGACCGCCGTCAGGCTGCGCTGGACAGCGGTGGCTCGTTGAGCGATTCGTTGAGCTACCGCTTCAACGTCAACCAACAGGCCAGCAATGGCTGGGTCGACCGGGGTGATTCTGACAGCGTTGCGCTCAGCGCCGCCCTGCGCTGGGACGCCAGAGATGACCTGAGCTTCACGCTGTCTCACGATCACGGTGACCAGCGTCCCGAGCGCTACTTCGGCACCCCGCTGGTGGCTGGCAAGTACCGCGAGAGCATCCGCGAGCGCAACTACAACGTCGCCAATGCCGACATTCGCTACAGCGACCAGATCACCCGCCTGACCACCGACTGGCACATCAACGATGCACTGAGTGCCAGCAACCAGCTCTACTACATCAAGACCCAGCGCTACTGGCGCAATGCCGAGGCCTATCGCTGGCAGCCGGGCGATAGGGTCGAGCGAAGCGAGTTCTACGCGATCAAGCACACTCAGGAACAGGTCGGCGACCGCCAGACCTTCACCCTCGACCACGCCCTGTTCGGCCTCGACAGTCGCACCCTGGTCGGTGTGGATTACAACCGCATCCACTTCGCCCGTCAGCACGACTTTGCCAGCAGTTTCAGCGACAGCGTGCCACTGGCCGGCTCCGCTGGCGGTCAGTACCAGAGCAGTGATCCGCGCGGTTACGGGCCGCGTGAGCGCAACCTGGCCCGGCAGTTCTCGCTGTTCGCCGAGAACCGTACCCAGCTCAGCGAGCGCCTGTCGCTGGTCACCGGCGTGCGTCGTGACCAGGTGCATATCCAGCGCGACGATCTGCTGAGCGATAGCCGCGTCGACCGCAGCCTCAGTGGCGGCAACTGGCGCGCCGGCCTGGTCTTCGCGCTGACGCCCGATCTGTCGCTGTACGGCCAGTACGCCACCAGCACCGAAGGGGTGAACAACCTGCTGACCCTTAGCCCGAGCCAGCAGCAGTTCGACCTGAGCAAAGCCAGGCAGAGCGAAATCGGCCTCAAGCAGATGTTCTGGAATGGTCAGGGCGAGTGGACGCTGGCCGCCTACCACATCGTCAAGAAGAAGCTGCTCAGCCGCGAAACCCCGACCTCGCCCACCGAGCAGATTGGCCAGCAGTCTTCCGATGGTCTGGAAGCCACCCTGGACCTGGCGCTGGGTCAGGGCTGGCAGGTGTCGGCCAACGCCGCGTTCGTACGTGCCGAGTACAACGACTTCGTCGAAGGCGGTGGTGACCGCAGTGGCAATCGCCCGACCAACGTGCCCAAGCGCACTGCCAACCTGTGGCTGAACAAGGCGCTTGGCGGCGGGGTGGACGCTGGCATCGGCGCGCGTTATGTCGATGCGCGTTACGCCGATACCGCCAATACCGCCAAGGTGCCCGGCTATACAGTGGTCGACGCCACTATCGGCTGGCAGGCACTGGCGGACGTACGCCTGGGCCTGGAGCTGAGCAACCTGTTCGACCGCCAGTACGCCACCAGCGCCAGCAGCGACGGCGAGCAGTGGTACCTGGGGGCGCCGCGCTCGTTCTTCGTCACTGCGGATTACAACTTCTGATGGGTCGCTTGCGCATCCGCGAGCTGGCCTGGTCGCCTGATGGGCAGCGCCCGCTGCTCGACGGCATCGACCTGGACGTCGGCGACGGCGAGTTGCTGGGGCTGATCGGCCCCAACGGCAGTGGCAAGACCAGCCTGCTGCGTTGCGCCTACCGCTTCCAGCGGCCCAGCGCCGGCTGCGTCGAGCTGGACGGCGAGGCGCTGTGGCAGCGCTCGCCGCGCTGGAGCGCGCAGCGGGTGGCGGTGGTGCTGCAGGAGTTTCCGCAGGACTTCGGCCTGCGCGTGCATGAGGTGGCGGCCATGGGCCGCACGCCGCACAAGGGCCTGTTCGATGGCGACGATGCCGACGACCAGCGCCTGGTCAGCGAGGCACTGGCGCGGGTCGGCCTCGCTGCGCTGGCGCGGCAGCCTTTCGCCCAGCTGTCCGGCGGTGAGAAGCAGCGCGCGCTACTGGCCCGCGCCCTGGTGCAACAGCCGCAACTGTTGATCCTCGATGAGCCGACCAACCACCTCGATCCGCGTTATCAACTCGAACTGCTCGGCCAGATCAAGGCGCTGGGCCTGGCCACACTGGCCAGCTTCCACGATCTCAACCTGGCCGCAGCCTTCTGCGACCGTCTCTGCGTGCTGGATCAGGGCCGTCTGGTGGCCATCGGTACGCCCGCCGAGGTGCTCAGCGCCGAGCTATTGCAGCAGGTGTTCGGCGTGCAGGCGCTGGTCGATACCCATCCACTGGCGGGTCATCCGCGTATTACCTGGATAGTCTGATGAGTCTGTGTCATTCGCGGCTGAAGCCGCTCCTACCCACGCTCGCGCTTTCGGCGTTGCTGTTGGCCAGCCCCGCCTGGGCCGTCACCGTCACCAGCTGCGACCGTCAACTGACCATCGAGCAGCCGCCGCAGCGTGCGGTCAGCCACGACATCACCCTGACCGCCATGCTCCTGGCCCTGGGCCTGAAGGAACGCATGGTCGGCTACAGCGGTGTCAGTGGCTGGAAGACGCCGACGCCGGAGCTGCAAGCCGATCTGGATGATCTGCCCGAACTGGCCGCGCGTTATCCCTCGCTGGAGAACCTGCTGGGCGTGGGCGCCGATTTCGTTTTCGCCGGCTGGAACTACGGCATGCGCATCGGCGGCGAAGTCACCCCGGCCAGCCTGGAGCGCTTCGGCATTTCGGTGTACGAGCTGAGCGAGTCCTGTGCGCATGTCATGCCGGATCGCGTCGCCAGTCTCGATGATCTGTACAACGACCTGCGCAACCTGGGCCGCATCTTCGCCGTCGAGGATCGCGCCGAAGCACTGGTGCAAGGGATGCAGGCGCGCGTGGCCGCCGTCAGTACGCAGCTCGGTGAGCAGCCGACGCGGCCGCGCGTATTCGTCTACGACAGTGGCGAAGACGTGCCCTTCAGCGCCGGACGTCTGGGCATGCCGCAGCCGCTGATCGAAGCGGCCGGTGGGCGCAATGTGATGGATGGGGTGGCGGCCAACTGGATGAAGGTCGGCTGGGAGTCGGTGGTCGAGCAGGACCCGGAACTGATCCTGATCGTCGATTACGGTGAGCGTACGGCGGCGCAGAAGCGTGACTTCCTCCTGCAACATCCGGCATTGCAGGGCGTGACGGCGATCCGCGAGCAGCGTTTCGTGGTGCTGTCGTACCTGGCCGTCACGCCGAGCCTGGACAACGCGATGGCCATCGAGACGCTGGCGGCGGCGCTGCACCCTGAGGTCTTTGCCCGGTGAGTCGATTTCGTCTGTTGCTGCTCGGGTTGAGCGTGCTGCTGGCGCTGTCCTGCGCCGTCTCGCTGGCTTTCGGTGCGGCGCAGGTGCCGCTCGAGCGCGTGCTGGCGATCCTTGGCCAGCATCTGTTCGGTCGCGTGCCCGATGTGGCGGTGAGCGTCGGCCAGGACAGCATCGTCTGGCAACTGCGCGCGCCACGGGTGCTGCTTGGCGCGCTGGTGGGCGCCGGGCTGGCGCTGGTCGGCACGGCGCTGCAGGCGGTGACGCGCAACCCGCTGGCCGATCCGCACCTGCTCGGGGTCAGTTCCGGCGCAGCCTTCGGCGCGGTGCTCGTGGTGCTCTACCTGGGCGAATTCGCCGGCCTGCTCAGCCTGCCGCTGGCGGCCTTCGCCGGTGCGCTGGCGAGCATGCTGCTGGTGCTGGCCATCGCCAGTCGTGGCGGGCGGCTGGAGAGTGATCGGCTGCTGCTGGCCGGAGTGGCGGTGTCCTTCGTGATGATGGCAGCGAGCAACCTGTTGCTGTACCTGGGCAACCCGCACGCGGCCAGCTCGGTACTGTTCTGGATGCTTGGCGGCTTGGGGTTGGCGCGCTGGGAGCTGCTCTGGCTGCCGGCCGTGTGCCTGCTGCTGGCGTTGCTCGTGCTGCTGGGCCTGGGCCGCGCGCTGAACGCGCTGATGGCTGGCGAGCAGAGTGCGGTGAGCCTGGGCCTGGAACCGCGGCGGGTGCGCCTGCTGGTGTTCGTGGTGGCCTCGCTGCTCACCGGGGTGCTGGTGTCGCTGTCCGGTGCCATCGGCTTCGTCGGCCTGATGCTGCCGCACGTGGCGCGCTTTCTGGTCGGCGCCGAGCACCGTCGCGTGTTGCCGGTGGCGGCGCTGCTGGGGGCGCTGTTGCTGATCTGGGTCGATGTCGCTGCGCGCACCTGGCTGGCGCCGCAGGACCTGCCCATCGGCATCGTCACCGCCGCCATCGGTGGGGTGTTCTTCGTTCTGCTGCTGCGTCGGCGCTGAGTCGCGAAAGTTTTTTCAGCGCTGCTGTAACGCCAGTTCGCCTCGTCGCTCTAGTTCAATGCCGGCACGCAAAACACCTTCGCCCGGCTAACCCAGATCATCCGAGGATACGCACATGAGCATGAAATCCACCGCTGCTACTGGTGCCGCCATCGCCTTCGCTGCTGCCAGCCTGTTCGCAGGTCTCTCCAGCACCGTAGCAGTGGCTGAAGAAGCCAAGGTACATTGCTACGGCGTCACGTCCTGCAAAGGCCAGAACGACTGCAAGACCGCCGAAAACAGCTGCAAAGGTCAGGGTGCTTGCAAAGGTCACGGCTTCAAGTCGATGACACTCGCTGAGTGCAATGCCGCAGGCGGTACTGTCGGCGAGTAAGTGAGCCGGGGCGGCCGCGCTGCGGTTGCCCCGCATCACCGAGCGAGGAGCCAGCGATGAATGCTCAACGCGGCAATCTGGGTTTCGGCCTGGGCCTGCGCAGCACCTACTACCAAGCCATTCTCGAGCAACAGCCGGCGATCGACTGGTTCGAGATCGTCTCGGAAAATTACCTGGTAGCGGGCGGCAAGGCCCTCTACTTTCTCGATGCCATCGGCGAGCGGTACCCGCTGGTGATGCATGGCGTGTCGCTGTCGATTGGCGGCCCGCACGAACTGGACCGCGACTACCTGCGCCAGCTCAAGCAACTGGCTGCGCGCGTGCAGCCGGCGTGGATCTCCGATCATCTGTGCTGGAGCCGGGGCAATGCCCACCAGCTGCATGACCTGCTGCCGCTGCCCTACACCGAGGAGAGCCTGCAGCATGTGGCCGCGCGGGTGCGCCAGGTGCAGGACGTGATCGAGCGGCCGCTGGTGCTGGAAAACGTCTCCAGCTACCTGCGCTGCGCCGATGATCAATTCAGCGAATGGCAGTTTCTCGCCGCGCTCAGCGAGTTGAGTTGCTGTGAGCTGTTGCTGGACGTCAACAATGTCTACGTCAGCGCGCGCAACCATGGTTTCGACGCCTGGACCTTTATCAGCAGCCTGCCCAGGTCGCGCATCCGTCAGTTGCACCTGGCCGGCCACAGTGATTACGGCAGCTACCTGATCGACACCCATGATCAGCCGGTCAGCGACCCGGTCTGGCAGCTCTATCAACGCACGCTGCAACACCTCGGCCCGGTGTCCACGCTGCTGGAGCGCGACGATCATTTTCCCGATCTGGACGTGCTGCTCGACGAGCTGAATACCGCGCGCCGGTTCGCCGCTCAAGCATTGCAAGGCACGCCGCAATGCGCCTGAGTGACTGGCAGGCGCAGGTCCAGGCCTATTTGCTCAGCCCCGATGCCGAGCCCAACCCGGCCTTGCAGGCCAGCCTGTTGGGCAGCGCGGCGCTGAGTGCCGAACAGGGTCTGGCGATCTATCACAACGCTTACCGTGCGCGCCTGCTGGAAGCCTTGCGTGGTGACTACCCGGCGCTGCATGGCTGGCTTGGTGACGACGAGTTCGATGCCCTGGCCCTGGCTTATCTCGACGCGCACCCCTCGCAGCACTTCAGCCTGCGCTGGCTCGGCGCACGGCTGGCGGCGTTCATCGACGGCTACCTGATACCCGCGCAAGCCGCGCCGCTCAGCGAACTGGCGCAGCTGGAATGGGCCTTTACCCTGGCCTTCGATGCGCCCGAGGGCCAGCCCCTGAGCCTGACGCAGATGGCCGAACTGCCCGCCGAGGCGTGGCCGACCTTGCAGGTCCGCCTGCTGCCCTGCGTGCAGTGGCTCGAATGCCGGCATAACAGCCTGGAGATCTGGCGAGCGTGCAAGGAGCAGGGCGAGTTCCCCGGCAGCCAGCTATTGGCCGAGGCGCAGACCTGCGTGATCTGGCGCGACCAACTGATTACCCGCTATCGCAGTCTGGCCGCCGATGAAGCGGCAGCCTTGCAGGGCATGGCCGTGCAGGGCTGGTGCTTTGCCGAGCTGTGCGGCGAGCTGGCGCATCTGGGCGAACAGGCACCGGTTCAAGCGGTGAGCTGGTTGCGCCAGTGGCTGGCTGACGGCCTGCTGCAGCGGGTCGATAGCGTTCAGCCGCTGCCGGCTTAGGCATTGCTGCGCGATGCGCCAGCGACCTGAGGCGCGTCCTGCGCCAGTCGCTTCGATCACCTGCACCGCTGGTCGCCAGGATCGAACCGCTGGAAGGCTGCAAAGGTCATCTGGGTTAATCTCTGCAAGACAGACTCCTGGCCAGGAGAGATGACCATGCTTGCGCAATTGACCGCCGCATTTCGTGATCTGCAATTGCCGTTGCGGGTGAAATTGTGGGACGGCAAACAGATCGATCTGGGCCCCAAACCCCAGGTGACGCTGGTCGTGAAGGATCCTGCGCTGGTCACGCAACTGGCTCACCCGAGCCTGGATGCACTGGGCGCGGCCTATGTCGAAGGGCGGGTCGATCTGGAAGGTCCCATCGAAGCCGCCATCGAGGTTGGCGATGCGCTGAGCACGGCGCTGCTCGGTGACGAATCCGCACCTGCGCAGCAGTACCTTGCCCATGACAAGCGCAGCGACGCCGAGGCCATCAGCTACCACTACGACCTGTCCAACGAGTTCTACCGGCTGTGGCTGGACCGCAACATGGTCTACTCCTGCGCCTACTTCGAAAGCGGCCAGGAAGACCTCGATCAGGCCCAGCAGGCCAAGCTGCGCCACCTGTGCCGCAAGCTGCGCCTGCAGCCGGGCGACAGGCTGCTCGACGTCGGCTGTGGCTGGAGCGGCCTGGCGCGTTTTGCCGCGCGCGAGTTCGATGTCGAGGTCTATGGCATCACCCTGAGCCAGGCGCAGTTGGAGCTGGGGCTGCAGCGTGTGGCCGAAGAGGGGCTGGAAGGGCGCGTGACCCTGGAGCAGCTGGACTACCGCGACCTGCCGCAGGATGGCCGCTTCGACAAGGTGGTCAGCGTCGGCATGTTCGAACACGTTGGTCACGCCAATCTGCCGCTGTACTGCCAGCGCCTGTTCGGCGCGGTCAGGGCCGGTGGCCTGGTGATGAATCATGGCATCACCTCGCGCTTCACCGACGGACGCCCGGTGGGTCGTGGCGCCGGCGAGTTCATCGACCGCTACGTGTTTCCGCAGGGCGAGCTGCCGCATCTGGTGACCATCAGCAAGGCGATCAGCGAGGCCGGGCTGGAAATCGTCGACGTCGAGAGCCTGCGCCTGCACTATGCGCGCACCCTGCAGCTGTGGAGTCAGGGCCTGGAGCGGCAACTGCAGAAGGCCGCGCAGTGGGTGCCGGAAAAATCCCTGCGCATCTGGCGCCTGTACCTGGCCGGCTGTGCCTATGGCTTCCGGCATGGCTGGATGAACCTGCATCAGATCCTGGCGGTGAAGCCGCGCGATGACGGCGGTCATGATCTGCCGTGGACACGCGCCGACCTCTACACCTGATGGGGTAACATGCGGCTCGTCATGATCCCGCGAGCCGCCCATGCCCTTGCCGCAGCGTCCCCGTTATCGCGTTCTGCTCACCGTCCTGGCGATTCTTGCCGGCCTGCTGCTGAGCCTGTGGCTGGGTGGCCGCTACGCCGAGCAGCGCGCCTGGGACGAGCGCAGCGTCGAGGCGCGCGGGCAGCTGCAGCTCTATGCCCAGTCGATCCGCACCCTGGTCGAGCGCTTCAGCTCGGTACCCGAGGTGCTGGCGCTGGACAGCGACATTCGCAGCCTGCTGCGCGCACCGCATGATCGTCAGCTGCGCCAGGCGCTGAACCAGCGCCTGGAGCGGCTCAACGCGGCCGCCGGCTCCACCGTGCTGTACCTGCTCGATGCCCGGGGTGAAACCCTGGTAGCCAGCAACTGGCGCGACTGGAGCAGCTTCGTCGGCAATAACTACGCCTTTCGTCCTTATTTCCAGAACGCCCTGCGCGATGGCGGCGCGCGCTACTTCGCGGTAGGCGTTACCACGGGGATTCCCGGCTACTTCCTCTCTCATGTGGTGCGCGACGACAAGGGCGAGCTGCTCGGCGTGCTGGTGGTCAAGCTGGAGTTGGAAGACCTGCAGCGCGAATGGGTCGGCCAGCCCGGGGTGCTGATGGTCGCCGACAGCTATCAGGTGGTGATCCTCAGCAACAAGCCGATCTGGCGCTTCCGCGCTCTGCAGCCGCTCGACGAGCAGGCGCGCGCCGAACTGGTGGAAGTGCGCCGCTATGCCGAGCAGGCGTTGCAGCCGCTGGCGCATCAGGTGCATCGGCATATCGACGCCGATGCGGACTGGGCGCGCGTCGATGGCCCTGACGGCAACCGCGATTATCTCTGGCAGCGCCTGCACATGCCCGAAGAGGGCTGGACCCTGCACCTGCTCAGCGAGCCGGTCGGCCTGGCAGACAGTGTGCGCAGCTATCGCCTGGCCGCTGCCGGCGTGTGGATGACCTTTGCCTTCCTGTTTCTGTTCCTTGCCCAGCGGCGCAAGAACCAGCGCTTGCAGGCCGGTATCCGCGAGCGTCTGGAGCGTGAGGTGGCGCTGCGCACCGCCGAGTTGCGCGAAGCCCAGGATGGCCTGGTGCATGCTGCCAAGATGGCCGCGCTGGGGCAGATGTCGGCGGCCCTGGCGCACGAGATCAATCAGCCTTTGACCGCCCTGCAGATGCAACTCGGCAGCCTGCGCCTGCTGCTCGATAGTGGTCGGCCGGAAGCGGTGCGCGACGGTCTGCAGCGTATCGATGGTCTGCTGCAGCGCATGGCCGCGTTGACCGGCCACCTCAAGACCTTCGCCCGCAAGACGCCGGCCGGCCTCAGCGAGCGCCTGTGCCTGGGTGACGTGCTGGAGCAGGCCCTGCAACTGTTGGCGCCACGCATGCGCAGCGAGCAGGTCGAGCTGCGCACGCAGATCGACGACGAGGCCGAGGTGCTGGGTGATGCGATCCGCATCGAGCAGGTGATTCTCAACCTGCTGCACAATGCTCTCGATGCCATGGCCGACAGGGAGCCGCGTATCCTCCTGGTGCGCATCGCCCGCGAAGACGACGGCTGCCTGCTCAGCGTCGAGGACAGTGGCGGCGGCATCGCCGAGGAAACCCTGGGTCGGGTATTCGAACCCTTCTTCACCACCAAGCCGGTGGGGCAGGGGTTGGGGCTCGGGTTGGCGGTGTCCTACGGTATCGTGCGCGATCTCGGCGGCATGCTGGAGGCGCACAATGGTGAGCTGGGCGCGGTGTTCACCCTGAGGCTGCCGGCGGCGCCTTGATGCCGGTGCGAGGGTTTGTAGCCGCGACAGAGTTTTGCTCGGTGCGCATGGCGCACCCTACGATCAGACGGCGCCGTGCGCACTGGTCGTTCCCCCGGATTGTATTCGTCGGGCTACACTGCCCGCCGTTTTGAACAGGAGGTGCCATGAGCGCTCAGGTCATAGTGGTCGACGACGAAGCGGCGATTCGCGAGGCGGTGCAGCAGTGGCTGGAGCTTTCCGGTTTCGACGTGCGTACCTGCGCCAGCGCGGCCGAAGCGCTGGCTCTGGTCGACCGCGACTTCCCCGGCATCGTCGTCAGCGATGTGCGCATGCCCGGTAGCGATGGCCTGCAACTGCTCGACAAGCTGCTGCAGGTAGACACCGACCTGCCGGTGATCCTCGTCACCGGTCATGGTGATGTGCCCATGGCAGTGCAGGCGCTGCGTCAGGGCGCTTATGACTTCATTGAGAAACCCTTCACCCCCGAGCGTCTGCTCGACAGCGTGCGGCGCGCGTTGGACAAGCGGCGGCTGGTCTGCGAGAACCGTCAGCTGCGTCGGCAGGTGGCCGACAAGGGCCGTATCGAGAGCCAGCTGATCGGCATTTCGCGGTCGATGGAAAACCTGCGTCGGCAGATCCTCGAGTTGGCCGGCACCTCGGTCAATGTGCTGATCCGTGGCGAGACCGGCAGCGGCAAGGAGCGCGTGGCGCGCAGCCTGCACGACTTCAGCCCGCGTGCCAGCAAGGCCTTCGCGGCGCTGAACTGTGCGGCGATTCCCGAGACCATCTTCGAAAGCGAGCTGTTCGGCCACGAGAGTGGCGCTTTCACCGGCGCCCAGGCGCGGCGCATTGGCCGTATCGAGCATGCCGATGGCGGTACCCTGTTTCTCGACGAGGTCGAGAGCCTGCCGCTGGCGCAACAGGTCAAGCTGCTGCGCGTGCTGCAGGAAAAGACCCTGGAGCGCCTCGGCTCGAACAAGAGCATCCAGGTCGATCTGCGGGTGATCAGTGCGGCCAAGCCGGATCTGCTCGACGAGGTCAAGGCGGGGCGTTTCCGCGAGGACCTGGTGTATCGCCTGAACGTCGCCACCCTGCATATTCCGCCGCTGCGCGAGCGCCGCGAGGACATTCCCCTGCTGTTCGAACATTTCGCCCACGAGGCGGCGCTGCGTCATGGGCGCGAAGCGCCGCCACTGGCCCCGAGCGAGCTGGCCCGGTTGCTCGGTCATGACTGGCCGGGCAACGTGCGTGAGCTGATCAATGCTGCCGAGCGCCATGCCCTGGGGCTCTCCAGCCCCGCGCCGGCCGAGCGTTTCGCCGGCCAGGCGCTGGCGCAGCAGATGGAGGCCTTCGAAGCGCAATGTCTGCACAACGCCCTGCTGCAATGCCAGGGCAACATCGCCGCCGTGATGGACATGTTGCAGCTGCCGCGCCGCACCCTCAACGAGAAGATGCAGCGTCATGGCCTGGCACGCGGTGATTACCTGCCGGGCGGCGAGGAGTAGGCAGGCGCGGCGCATCTAGGGTGCGCGGTGCGCACCTGGTGCCACGCTCTCGAGCCAGCCGGTGCGCACGGCGCACCCTAAGGTCTGGCGAGCAGCCGTAACCCGGATGCGATCCGGGAGATAGCGATTACCTCATTCTCGGCTTGCGTCCGGCTACCTGGTGAGCGGATTGTTGCCTATGCTCACTCGGGTGTAAGCGGTTTCCCGCTCAGTGACCCATTGGTCTATCGATAAAACCCTTCTATCTCGGGCTTTTCAGCCCCTGGCACGGCATCTGCTATGACAGTTGCAGCCGCGCAGCATCTTGCCGACGTGGCGACCATAACAACGACAAGAGGTCAGCCCATGAACTGCCATGTCCCTCGCGCCATGCCGCATTCGCTGCCGTGCATGGGCCGCCTACCCGCCGTGCCTGCCGCGGCTCTTGTCCAACGCTGCACCCCGCGCTGCTGATCGCGCAATGTCGACGCCGCCTGTGCGGCGTCGTCTAGAGTGAAACTCTGCATACAGCCAATAACAACGACGGAGATACTTCCATGCGACTGACCAAGAAACTCAGCCTGTTTGCCGCCGCCGCGGCCATCACTGCCAGCACCGCTGTGCTTGCCGCCCCGACCTTCATCAACGTGCTCACCGGTGGTACCAGCGGTGTGTACTACCCGATCGGCGTGGCCCTTTCGCAGCTCTACAGCAACGGCATCGAGGGCTCCAAGACCTCGGTCCAGGCGACCAAGGCGTCGGTGGAAAACCTCAACCTGCTGCAAGCCGGTCGTGGCGAGCTGGCTTTCGCCCTGGGCGACTCGGTAGCCGATGCCTGGAACGGCGTCGAAGACGCTGGCTTCAAGGCGCCGCTGAAGAAGATTCGCGCCATTGCCGGTACCTACCCGAACTACATCCAGATCGTTGCCAACGCCGAATCCGGCATCAAGACCCTGGAAGACCTCAAGGGCAAGCGCATCTCCGTCGGCGCGCCGAAGTCCGGTACCGAGCTCAACGCTCGCGCCATCTTCAAAGCTGCTGGCCTGACCTACGAGGACATGGGCAAGGTCGAGTTCCTGCCGTACGCCGAGTCGGTCGAGCTGATCAAGAACCGCCAGCTGGACGCCACCCTGCAGTCCTCGGGCCTGGGCATGGCCGCCATTCGTGACCTGGCTTCGACCATGAAGATCAGCTTCGTCGCCATCCCGGCCGAAGTGACTACCAAGATCGACAACGCTGCCTACCAGGCTGCCACCATCCCGGCCGGCACCTACGACGGCCAGGACGCCGACGTACCCACCGTCGCCATCACCAACATCCTGGTCAGCCATGAAGGCGTTTCCGACGAAGTGGCCTACCAGATGACCAAGCTGATGTTCGACAACCTCGAGCGTCTGGGCACCGCTCACTCTGCGGCCAAGGACATCAAGCTGGAAACCGCTACCAAGAACCTGCCGATCCCGCTGCACCCGGGTGCCGAGCGCTTCTACAAGGAAGCCGGCGCGCTGTAATGCCGGTTCAGGCCGCGGCATGGGCCGCGGCCTGCTTGCTCTGAATCCGCTCCTGCAGCGCAAGGATCGGAACGGACAGAGCCCCCAGAATCGCGAATAAAACCGGCGTTCACAGACGGTGGGTTTTGTTGGCGACTCTGCCTCCGTATCGAAGTAGTCATGAGGTTTGCACTCCATGAGTGAGCAGAATCAGGGTATGGGCGCTAGCCCGTCCGACTGGCCGAAGGCGTTGTTCGCCGTCGCGCTGCTGTTTTCCATCTTCCAGATCGTTACCGCGGCCTTCCACCCGGTATCTACCCAGGTGCTGCGTGCGGTACACGTCGGCTTCCTGTTGCTGGTGGTGTTCATCAGCATTCCGGCTTTCGGCGCCAAGCGTCCCTGGCAGCCGCTGGCCTGGCTGCTGGGCCTGGCCGGCATGGCCACGGCCTTCTATCAGTGGTACTTCGAGGCGGATCTGATCCAGCGCTCGGGCGACCTGACCACCGGCGACATGATCATCGGCCTGATCCTGATCGCGCTGGTGTTCGAAGCGGCGCGCCGGGTCATGGGCATCGCCCTGCCGATCATCTGCGCGCTGTTCCTGGCCTACGGCATGCTTGGCCAGTACCTGCCGGGCGAGCTGATGCATCGCGGTTACGGCCTCGACCAGATCGTCAACCAGTTGTCGTTCGGCACCGAAGGCCTGTACGGCACGCCGACTTACGTGTCGGCGACCTATATCTTCCTGTTCATCCTGTTTGGCGCCTTCCTCGAGCAGGCCGGGATGATCAAGCTGTTCACCGACTTCGCCATGGGCCTGTTCGGTCACAAGGTCGGCGGCCCGGCCAAGGTGTCGGTGGTGTCCTCGGCGCTGATGGGCACCATCACCGGTTCCGGTGTGGCCAACGTGGTCACCACCGGCCAGTTCACCATCCCGCTGATGAAGCGTTTCGGCTACCGTTCGGCCTTCGCCGGTGGCGTCGAGGCAACCTCGTCGATGGGCAGCCAGATCATGCCGCCGATCATGGGCGCCGTGGCCTTCATCATGGCCGAGACCATCAACGTGCCCTTCTTCGAAGTGGCCAAGGCCGCGCTGATCCCGGCGTTGCTGTACTTCGGCTCGGTGTTCTGGATGGTTCACCTGGAGGCCAAGCGCGCCAACCTGCGCGGCTTGCCCAAGGAAGAATGCCCGAACCCGTGGAAGGCCGTACGCGAACGCTGGTTCCTGCTGATCCCGCTGTTCATCCTCATCTACCTGCTGTTCTCCGGTCGTACCCCGCTGTTCTCCGGTACCGTCGGCCTGGCCTTGACCGCCATGGTCATCCTTGGCTCGGCGATCATCCTGCAGCTCTCGTCCAAGGCCATGCGCTTCGCCTTCTGGATCGCCCTCGGCGTGCTCTGCGCCGGCTTCTTCCGGTACGGTATCGGCGTGATGTTCGGTGTCATTGCGGCGCTGGTGGCGGTCTGCTGGTTCGTCAAAGGCGGCCGTGAAACCCTGACCCTGTGCCTGCACGCGCTGGTCGAGGGCGCGCGTCATGCCGTGCCGGTCGGTATCGCCTGCGCCCTGGTCGGGGTGATCATCGGTGTGGTGTCGCTGACCGGGGTGGCCTCCACCTTCGCTGGCTACATCCTCGCCATCGGCCAGGACAACCTGTTCCTGTCGCTGGTGCTGACCATGCTGACCTGCCTGGTGCTGGGCATGGGTATTCCGACCATCCCCAACTACATCATCACCAGCTCGATCGCCGCGCCGGCGCTGCTGGAGCTGGGCGTGCCGCTGATCGTTTCGCACATGTTCGTCTTCTACTTCGGCATCATGGCCGACCTCACGCCGCCGGTAGCGCTGGCCTGCTTCGCCGCCGCGCCAATCGCCAAGGAACGTGGTCTGAAGATCAGCCTGTGGGCGATCCGCATCGCCGTGGCCGGCTTCGTCGTGCCCTTCATGGCGGTCTACTCGCCGGCGTTGATGCTGCAGGGCGATAGCCTCTTGGCGACCTTCTACGTGCTGTTCAAGGCCGCGCTGGCCATCGGCATCTGGGGTGTGGTGTTCACCGGCTACCTGCAGGCCAAGCTGACCTGGTGGGAGCGCATTCTGGGTCTGGCCGCTGGCGCCAGCCTGATTCTCGCCACCCCGATCAGTGACGAAATCGGCTTCGTACTCAGCGCTATCTTCATCGCTCAGCACGTCTGGCGCGCCCGCCGTGCCGAGGCCGCGACAGCGTGATCGGTCTGTGCCTGGGGTTGGCCGGCGCGGTGTGGGCAGAGTTGCCCACGCCGGCCTTCACCCTGGCCTGGACCCACACCATCGAGAAGATTCGCTGGGAAGAGGATTACCGTGTCACCGCCGAGGGCCTGGTGCTTGGCGAGGCGCGGGTCAAGGGTTCCGGCGCCGGAATGGAAATTCCCGACGGCGCCGAACTGCGCAATGGCAGCTGGCACTACCAGCGTCAGCTACCGCCTTTGCAACCCCTGCGAGTGGGGCGTACGCCCGAAGCCGGGGATTACCAACTGTGTTTCAACCAGCGTTGTCGCCCGATGAGCGACTGGCTCGGCCCGCCACAAGCGAGCCAGCCGGCGTTGGAACTCTGGAGCTGCGAGCTGAGCTCCCCCGCGCCTGACGCGGGTTAGGTTCGCCAGAGCGGACCCATGCTCCCGGCGCCACAAGTGCTGGTGGAAAGTAAAGAAGAGAACCCCCATGCGGCGCAGGTCGATGGGGGTTTTGTTCGTCCGGTGCGCAGCGACTAGGCTTTACGGACCACCGTCAGGAGCATCGTCATGCGCCCCATACCCCGTTTCGCCCTGCCTCTCGCCCTCTGCCTGTTGCCGGCTTCGGCCAGTGCCCTGGATATGCTGCCTGGCGTCTGGGAAGTCAGCACGGACAGCATGCAGGTTGGTGGTCAGATCGTCCCCGGCACGCGGGAGATGTTGGAACAGTTGCAGAGTTTGCCACCCGATAGCCGTCAGAGGGCGGAGGCCGGGTTCGCCAAACAGGGTTTCAAGCTGGTTGCCGGCGGAATGCAGAGGTGTCTGACCGCAGAGCAGATCGAGGCCCAGGACATCCCCTTGTACGCGCCCAAGTCAGGCTGCAGTTATGAAACGCTCGAGCGCAGCGCGACACTGTGGAAATTCAGCTTCGTCTGCCACGAATCCCAGGGCGAAGGCGAGATCCTTTTCGCCAGCGATAAGGCGTTCACCATCCAGACCCGCGGCACCTATAGTCGCCAGCCCTTCAGCATGGAAGGCCGCGCGCGCTGGGTGAGCGCGGACTGCAGCAGCTTGGGCGGGCAATGACCTTCAGTTTTAATGTAAATAATTCGCATTGACGAGGCGGTTGTTTTGTTGCGAGAATTCTGTCGATAAGCATTTACATTTGCATTCGTTTGAATGTACTGCCAGTGAGGCACTCGGCTGCGAAGGGACTGCCAGCGGCTATCGACAGCGCATCAGGAGACCATCCCTTGTTCAGCAGAAAACCCCACCTGGCCGTGGCGATTGCGGCCGCCTGCAGTTTCAATCAAACCCTGGCCGCCGAGCAGGAGCAGCTCGAGCTCGATGCCCAGACCGTGGTTGGCAGCAGTACGGTGGCAGATGTCGATAGCTACAAATCCACTCCAAGTAGCGCTGCGACCAAGCTCGACCTGACCCCACGACAGACGCCGCAGTCGATCTCCACCCTGAGCGGCGCTCAGCTGCGCGACTTCAAGCTCACCAGCGTCAACGACGCGCTCAAGGCCGTGCCGGGCGTGCAGGTGCAGGAAGTCGAAACCGACCGCACCTACTACACCGCTCGCGGTTTCGACATCACCAACTTCCAGTACGACGGTATCTCCGTGCCCTTTGTCTATGGCAACGTCGAGGGCGATCTGGATACCGCCATGTACGAGCGTGTGGAAGTCATTCGCGGCGCCAATGGCCTGATCTCCGGCACCGGCAACCCGTCGGCGACCGTCAATTTCGTGCGCAAGCGGCCAACACTGGCACCACAGGCTCGGGTGGACCTGACCGCCGGTTCCTGGGACAAGCGCCGTATCGATGCCGACGTATCCGGCGCGCTCAATGATGCCGGCACCGTGCGTGGGCGCGTGGTGTACGCCAACGAAAACAAGAACTCCTACCTCGATCGCTATTCGCGCGAGAAGAACATGTTCCATGGCGTGCTGGAGTTCGATCTGGACGACCGCACTGTCTTCACCCTCGGCCACACCCTGCAGACCAGCGACGCCAATTCGCCGATGTGGGGAGCGCTGCCGCTGGTCTATCAGGATGGTGGCAAGACCCACTATTCGCGCTCTACCAGCACCTCCACCGATTGGGCTTACTGGGACAACGAGGAAAACCGCACCTTCGCCGAGCTTGCACATACCTTCGACAACGGCTGGCAGGCCAAGACCGTGGTCACCCATGTGGAGAAGAAAAGCGACGGCTCGATGTTCTACGTCTACGGCACGCCCAATCGCACGACCGGTGCTGGTCTGTATTCCTACCCGTCCGAGTACAGCGAGAAGAACAAACAGCTGATCGTCGATGTGCAGGCCAGCGGCCCGTTCAGCCTTGCCGGTCGTCAGCATGAAGCGGCCGTGGGTGGCAGTTGGTCGCGCTCCGAGTTGGAGGACCTGTCCTGGTATGACTCGAGCACCGGCACCATGCTGCCGCCGCTGGAGCAGTGGAGTGGTGACTACCCGAAGCCGCGTAATGACAATGGCAGCGCCGGCAGCGATTTCACCGACCGAATGAAGAGCGTTTATGGTGCCGCGCGCTGGAGCCTGACCGACGACTTGAGCCTGATCACCGGTGCTCGGGTGATCGATGTGAAGAGCGATGGCACCAACTACGGTCTGGCCAAGTCGTCGAAGAACAGTGGCAAGGTCGTGCCCTATGCCGGGGTGGTCTATGACCTCAACGAGCAGTACTCGGTCTACGCCAGCTACACCGAAATCTTCACCCCGCAGACCAAGACCGACGTGACGGGTTTGCGTCTGGCACCCTTGGAAGGGGTGAACTACGAAGCCGGGATCAAGGGCGAACTGTTCGACGACAAGGTCAACGTTGCGCTTTCGGTGTTTCGTACCGAGCAGGACAACTTCGCCGAGCAGGCTGGCATGATCGGTTCGGTCGCCTACTACCGCGCCATCGAAGGCCTGACCAGCGAAGGCTATGAACTGGAGTTCTCCGGTGAACCACTGGAAGGCCTGCAGCTCAGTGCCGGTTACACCTTCGTCGACATCACCAATGCCGACGGCGCGCATGCCGTGACCTACTCGCCCAAACACATGATCAAGACGGCCGCTACCTACCGTATCCCGGGCATGGAGAAGCTCAAGGTCGGTGCCGCAGTGCGTTGGCAGGACGATATCAAGATCGCCGTGCCGCTGACTGCCGACGACGGTTTCACCTCTATCGGCACTGCCGATGCCAGGCAGAAGGCGTACGCCGTGGTCGACCTGATGGCCAGCTATGATATCGACCCGAATTGGAGCGTGTCGGCCAACCTCAACAACCTCACCGACGAAAAGTACCTGAGCAGCCTGTACTGGACTCAGGCCTATTACGGGGCCCCGCGTAATGCCAGCATGAGCGTCAGCTGGAAGTACTGATCCGCCGCCGCGCCACGGGTCGATTCATAGCCCGTGGTGGCGGCGGATTTCTCCCACCAGTTCGGCCCGTTCCAGCAGAAAACGGTTGAACGCCGCGATCAGTTGCGGGTGACGGATGCTCGACAGGTAGTAGTGATCTTCCACATGCGGCAGCTCTGGGTCGTACACCAGGCTGTCGGCGGCCATGCGCATCTGCACCAGTTGGTGAGCCACTACCTTGGGGTTGAGGTAGACCCCGTCGACGCGGTCGCTATCTGCCATGCGCAGCAACGAGTCGATCTGGTTGGCCTGGATCAGGCGGATTTTTCCGGCACGAATGTCCTGCAGATAGGGCCAGGGCGTGAAGCCGTTCTGCGTGCCGAGCAATTCGATACGCTGCTGGCCCTGACCGAGGTGCTGCGGCTTGACCAGAATGCCGTCTATGTAGGGCGCTGCCGGGTCGCTGTAGTGGATGCGATGGCCGGCTTTCCGGTCGGCGTTCCATTGTGGATGGTCGGGGAATTTGAGGTCGACCCGGCCAGAAAGAAAATCACCGAGCAGGCGCCTGACCGGCAACGGCGTGTAGACGAAGCGGTAGCCATACTCGGCGGCGAAAGCGTCCAGCAGATCGCGCGCGTAGCCGCGGTACTCGCCGTTCTCCACATCCGAGTAGGGCTGGTAGGGCTGCAGTTCGACACCGACGTGAATGTCCTCCTGCGCCAGAGCGGGCAGGACGAACAGGCAGAGCAGCAGGGCAAGGCACTTGGTCATGGCGGGCAGGTTCTCGCTGACAGCTAACAGCGGTTGGCCTGATAACCATAGCCGTGCCTCGGGGCCAGTTCAAAGTCTTGCAGGCATCAGGTCGGCGCAGTGCTCAGAGAATCGGCGAGATCAGCCGTGCGACGCGCATGCCGAGTTGCTGCAGGCGGTGCAGGTTGCGCCGGTCGGCGTTGACCAGTTCGCGTGAGCGGCTGAAGTCTTCTTCCAGCATGTTCGCCACCTGGGCGTTGAAACCTTCGTCGAAGGTCAGCAGGCTGACCTCGAAGTTCAGGCGGAACGAGCGGTTATCCAGGTTGGCGCTGCCCAGCATGCTGACGTCGTGGTCGATCAGCAGCGCCTTCTGGTGCAGGAACCCCGGCTGGTAACGGAAGATGCGCACGCCGGCGCGCAGCGCCTCGAACGCGTACAGGCTGGAGGCTGCGTAGACGATGCGGTGGTCAGGGCGCGACGGCAGCAGCAGACGCACGTCCACGCCGCGCATCACTGCCAGGCGCAGGGCGGCGAACAGCGCCTCGTCGGGCACGAAGTAGGGGCTGCTCAGCCACACCCGTTCGCGCGCCGCGTGAATCGCTTCGACGAACA
This sequence comes from Ectopseudomonas composti, assembly GCA_946886245.1. Next base: position 22,707 of record CAMPIF010000001.1, read on the forward strand.
GCAGCGAACAGGTTTCCTGCGGGTCGGCCGGACCGCTGGCGATCACCTGGCAGAGCAGGCCGGGCTCATCCTGCTTCCTTGGCATCAGCAGCGGCGGCAGCTTCTGGCAGGCCCAATACCAGTCCTCGGCGAATGCTTCCTGCAGGCTGGCCACCACCGGGCCGCGTACTTCGACGTGAGTGTCGCGCCAGGGTGCCAACGGTGGTTTCTGCCCGAGGTATTCGATGCCGACGTTGAGCCCGCCGAGAAAGCCGATCTCGCCGTCGACCACGACGATCTTGCGGTGGTTACGGAAATTCAGCTGAAAGCGGTTGAACAGCCCGGAGCGAGTGGGGAAAGCATGCACCTGCACACCGCCGCGGCGCAGGCGGTCGATGAAGGCGGCGGACAGCGAATGGCTGCCGACGCCGTCGTACAGCACGTGCACCCGCACGCCAGCCGCTGCGCGCTCCAGCAGTACGTCGTGCAGGCGTCGGCCGAGGCGGTCGTCACGGATGATGAAAAATTGCAGCAGGATCACCTGCTGGGCGCTGGCCAGGGCTGCGAAGATCGCCGCGAAGGTGGCCTCGCCATCGACCAGCAGTTCGACGCGGTTGCCGGTCAGGCCGGGTAGATGCGACAGGCGTGGCAGGGCGCGCAGGCGGTCGTAGACCGGCGACAGGTGCGCTGCCTTGGCTTCCTCGACCCAGGGGCGCCAGTCCTGCTCGGCCATGGCGTGGTGCATTTCCTTGTCGGCCTGGCGCCGCGCCTTGACGTAGGCATCGAAGCGGCTGCGGCCGAACACCAGATACGGCAGCAGCGTCAGGTAGGGCATGAAGAATAGCGATAACCCCCAGGCCAGCGCGCCCTGGGCGGTGCGCACGGTCAGCACGGCGTGGATCGCAGCCAGTACGCCCAGGGCGTGGATGGTGGCGATCAGGTACGCGAACAGATGGGGGATGCCGAAATCCGCAGGCATGCAGGGTCTTCCTTTGCACAGGCTGTGTGCAGCTGACCACGGGGGTTGCGCAGCGTTCGCGAGCATCCTGCCATGGGCATCTGGAGAATGGCAGTGTCGGGCAAATTGCCACCTTTCGAGGAATTATTCAGGGCTTTCATGTGTCTGTGAGTCTGAATGAGCGGAATTCATGTGTTACCCTTTTTGGTTCGACCCGTTTGCAGGTCGTCTTTAATTGGAGGAGGGCATCCGTCCTGTTCACGCTCGTCCAGCGAGTCAAACGCATCAAGGAGCACGCCACGTATGGGAAACGTCCCTTCGCATGACACGACACCGCCACCCGTAGCGGAAACCCACGAGGGCATCCCGGCACCGACCGGTGAAGCCAACCTGATCGACACCGATTACGTCATCGGTCAGGACAACATCAAAGGGCAATTCGTCTTCGCCCTCGACATTCACGGCAAGGTGTTCACCATCTCCGCGCTGGTCGCGGTGATCTTCGTGATCCTCGCCCTGGCCCTGCAGAACCAGATCGAACCGCTGTTCAGCGGTGTGCGCGACTGGCTCACGCACCACATGGCCTGGTTCTTCATCGGCGCCGCCAACATCTTCGTCCTGCTGTGCCTCGGTCTGATCGTCTCGCCATTGGGCAAGGTGCGCATCGGCGGCAAGGACGCGACCCCCGACTACACCTACATGGGCTGGTTCTCCATGCTGTTCGCCGCCGGTATGGGCATCGGCCTGATGTTCTACGGCGTATCCGAACCCATGTCGCACTACAGCGCGGCGATGGGCGGGATCACGGTTGGTGAGGACGGCGTGCGTACCGACTGGGCACCGCTTGGCGGCGCCGCCGGCAACGCCGAGGAAGCCGTGCGTCTGGGTATGGCCGCGACCATCTTCCACTGGGGCCTGCACCCCTGGGCGATCTACGCCATCGTCGCGCTGGCACTGGCGCTGTTCTCGTTCAACAAGGGCCTGCCGCTGTCGATCCGTTCGATCTTCTACCCGATCCTCGGTGAGCGCGTCTGGGGCTGGCCGGGACACATCGTCGACATTCTCGCGGTGTTCGCCACCCTGTTCGGTCTGGTCACTTCGCTGGGCCTGGGCGCGGAGCAGGCGGCTGCGGGTGTGGAGTACCTGTTTGGCATTCCGGCCACGGACACCACCAAGGTGCTGCTGATCGTCGCCATTACCCTGATCGCCCTGGCCTCGGTGGTCGCCGGCCTCGACAAGGGGGTCAAGCGCCTGTCGGAGATCAACATGGGCCTGGCCATGGCCCTGCTGTTGTTCATCATCATCGCCGGGCCGACCCTGGTGATCTTCACCGACTTCTTCAAGAACCTCGGTGCCTACCTGCAGTACCTGCCGGCGCTGTCCAACCCGGTAGGCCGTGAAGACGCCAACTTCAGCCAGGGCTGGACCGCCTTCTACTGGGCCTGGTGGATCAGCTGGTCGCCGTTCGTGGGCATGTTCATCGCCCGCGTCAGCCGTGGTCGCAGCGTGCGTGAATTCCTCGTCGCCGTACTGCTGGTACCGTCGCTGGTCTCGGTGCTGTGGATGACCGCCTTCGGTGGCACTGCCATCAACCAGCTGCTGGTCGATGGTTTCACTGGTGCGCAGGACGCCGGCCTGGAGCTGAAGCTGTTCAGCATGCTCGGCGAGATGCCGCTGACCGGCATCACCTCGTTCATCGGCATCGTGCTGGTGGTGGTGTTCTTCATCACCTCGTCGGACTCGGGGTCCCTGGTGATCGATACCATCACTGCTGGCGGCAAGGTCAATGCACCGGTACCGCAGCGCGTGTTCTGGGCCAGTATCGAAGGCGTCATCGCCATCGCCCTGCTGCTCGGTGGCGGCCTGGTGGCGCTGCAGGCCATGGCCGTGTCGACGGGGTTGCCGTTCACCATCGTGCTGCTGGTGGGCTGTATTTCCATTGTCAAAGGCCTGATGAGCGAACCGCGTTAGGAATGATCTGAGAAAGCCATTTATCGTCACTCCCGCGAAGGCGGGAGCCCAGATGATTCGTAGGTTCTGGATGCCCGCCTGTGCGGGTATGACGGCTTTTTCAGTGTTTCCTTAGAAAATACGCAGATCGCTTCCCTCTCCCATTGATGGGAGAGGGGCTTATCGCCCCCGGCCACAAACGAAAACGCCGCGAACCTGTCAGGGTTCGCGGCGTTTTCGCATCTGGCGGCCGTGCATCAGCACTCGATGATATTCACCGCCAGGCCGCCACGGGCGGTTTCCTTGTACTTGGTCAGCATGTCCGCGCCGGTCTCACGCATGGTCTTGATCACCTTGTCCAGGCTCACGTAGTGCGAGCCGTCGCCGTACAGCGCCATGCGCGCGGCGTTGATGGCCTTCACCGAGGCAATGGCGTTGCGCTCGATGCAGGGGATCTGCACCAGGCCGCCGACCGGGTCGCAGGTCAGGCCCAGGTGGTGCTCCATGCCGATCTCCGCAGCATTCTCGACTTGCTCGGGCGTACCGCCAAGTACCGCGCACAGGGCGCCGGCCGCCATCGAGCAGGCCACGCCCACCTCACCCTGGCAGCCGACTTCGGCGCCGCTGATCGAGGCGTTTTCCTTGTAGAGGATGCCGATGGCGCCGGCGGTCAGCAGAAAATCGATGATACCGCGCTCGCTGGCGCCGGAAATGGCGTTGGCATAGTAGTGCAGCACCGCCGGAATGATGCCGGCGGCGCCGTTGGTCGGTGCCGTCACCACGCGACCACCGGCGGCGTTCTCCTCGTTCACCGCCAGGGCCCAGAGGTTGACCCAGTCGAGCATGCGCAGCGGGTCTTCCAGGTAGCTGCGCTGGAAGCCGCCCAGCTTGCGCGCCAGGATCGCGGCGCGGCGGCGCACCTTGAAGCCGCCCGGCAGGATGCCCTCGGTGCGGCAGCCACGGTCGACGCAGGCCTGCATCACTTTCCAGATTTCCAGCAGGCCGGCGTCGGTCTCTTCGTCGCTGCGCCAGTGGCGTTCGTTGCGGCGCATCACCTCGGCGATGCCAATGCCGTTCTCGCGCGCCAGGCGCAGCAGGTCGGCGCCACTGCTGAACGGCAAAGGCAGGCTGGTGGCGTCCGGGGCGATGACCTTGTGCCTGGAGCCGTCGGCGAGAATCGCCTCGCTGACCACGAAGCCGCCGCCCACCGAGTAATAGGTAGCCTCGTGCACCTGGATGCCGGCGGCGTCGAAGGCGGCGAAGCGCAGGCCGTTGGCGTGCAGCGGCAACGCCTTGCGGAACATCTTCAGGTCGGCCTTCTCGTCGAAGACGACAGCGTGCTTGCCGGCCAGGACGATGCGCTTGTCGCGGCGAATGGCCTCGATGTAGCCGGGCACCTGATCGACGTCGACGGTGTCCGGTTCATGGCCGCTGAGGCCGAGCAACACGGCCTTGTCACTGCCGTGACCCTTGCCGGTGGCGCCCAGCGAGCCATACAGCTCGGCGGCGACGCGGATCACCTGCGGCATATGGCCGTGGTTTTCCAGGGCGTGGGTGAACAGCGCGGCCGCGCGCATCGGGCCGACGGTGTGCGAGCTGGAGGGGCCGATACCGACTTTGAACAGGTCGAAAACGCTGATAGCCATGGCGAGATTCTTCTTCTGTGGGCACGGCTGAAAACCAGTTTTCAGTGATGCCTTTGGTGTGGGTGAACCACGCGCCCGGTTCAGCGCGTGTGGATATCGCTATCTAAGGCCGGCTATATCATTATGTATACTGATTTATTTTTAACGTATTCGTTAGCGACCCTTAACTATTGAGATCGCGCCATGGACATCACCCGCCTGCGCACCCTGCGTGAACTGGCCCGCTGCCGCACCATGGCCGCCGCCGCCGAGTCGCTGCACCTGACGCCTTCGGCGGTTTCGCAGCAGGTGTCCCAACTCGAACGCGAAGCGGACATGGCGCTGATCGAACGGCGCGGGCGCGGCGTGGTGCTGACCCCGGCCGGCGAGCGGCTGGTGGCGCATGCCGAACGCATCCTCGTGGTGCTCGACGAAGCGCGCTCGGAACTGGCGCTGCTGCGGGGGGAAATCGCCGGAGAGCTGCGCGTGGCCGCTTTCCCCTCGATCGCCGTGGCGGTGATCGCGGAAACCGTGCGTGCGCTGCGCAGCGCCTACCCTCGGCTGAACGTGGTGGTGCTGGCGCTGGAGCCGCAGGAAAGCCTCAGCGCCCTCGGCGCCTGGCAGATCGACGTGGCGGTGATCGACGACCTGGCCGTGCAGCCCGACGAGAACCGCGAGAACTACGCGCTGATTCCCCTGACCCAGGACCTGTTGCACGTGCTGCTGCCCATCGACCATGCGCTGGCCCGGCGCGACAGCCTGACCATCGCCGAGCTGCGCGACGAAGCCTGGGCGCTGGACTCCACCGGCAGTTCCTTCGGCGAATTCATCACCAACCTGTGCCGTCGCTCGGGTTACTCCCCGCGCATCAACGCGCACTGCGCCGGCTTCGAGATGGTCGCGGCCATGGTCGCCTCGGGCAACTCCATCTCCATCGTCTCCGGCCTGCGCCTGGTGCGTCCATTGCCCGGTGTCACCGCCGTACCTTTGCTGCCGGATATCCAGCGCGGCGTCTTCCTCGCCTACCGCAAGGGCGAGCGCGATCACCCGGCGGTCAACGTGTTTCTCGACGAGGCGGTGTACACCGCCGACAAAGTCCTCGGCTAGCGCCATTCCGCCGTGTGCCGATGGTGCCCACGCAGAGCGTGGGCACCATCGGCAAGGACTTTGTCGGCGGTGTTGATCGTTGATCGTTCCCACGCTCCGCGTGGGAATGCAGCCCAGGACGCTCCGCGTCCGTTGCGGTTTACGCAGAGCCCGCCGACGCAGAGCGTCTCGAACGGCGGTGCCCACGCAGAGCGTGGGAACGATCAACTTTTACTCAACGGACGTGACGGGCTCTTGAGCCGCTTCAGCCTCCAACTTCGCCCTGTCAGCTTTGCTGATGTACCTGGGTTTGTTGCTTTTGGGCGCGAGCTTGGCATTGGCCTTCTTGGCGTGGGCTTCGAGCAGTTGCTTTATCTTTTTGCGGCGATTCATGGGCGTGTCTGCGCTGTCTTGATTCGAGAGTACGCGGGGGCTGGAGTTTAGCTCCAGAGCGCGCTGATCGGTGTATGCGTCGGATAATGCCTCGCCACCTGCGCCTGCAGCAGCTCGCCACAGGCCAGCGCATCGGTCAGGGCATGGTGCGCCGAGTAGAGCGGCAGGCCGTAGCGCAGGCGGCTGTCGGCCAGGCGGATGGAGAGGGGCTCGCGGCCGCGCAGGCGGTCCCACCAGCTCACGGTGCGCTTGGGGTGCAGGCGGGCTTCCAGTTCCATGGTGTCGATGATGGGGAAGACCAGGCCTTCGCCCAGGTGCTGACGCACGGCCTGGTCGAGGAAGCTGCGCTCGATATTGCGGTAGTGCGCCACCACCACCTTGCCAGCCATGGCTTCCAGCAACTCTTCGAGCACGCTGGCCAGGCGCGGGGCATGGCGGATGTCGCTGTGGGTGATGTGGTGGAAGGTGACCGATTCGGCGTTCAGCTCGCCAGTGGGTTTGACCACCCAGTAGCGCGCCTCGCTGCAGCGAATGCGTTGCAGGCTCAGTGGCACCAGGCCAAGGCTGACGATGGCGTTTTCGCGCGGGTCGAGGCCGGTGGTTTCCACATCCAGCGCCACCAGCGGGACATCCTGCAGAGGTGTATCGACCGCGACGCAGCCGGCACCGTAGTAGGCGCGCAGGCGCGGGTCGCGGCTGCTTTCGGCGAGGCTGGCGAACAGTTGCGGCCAGTCCTGGGCCGCGCGCTCACTCATCGCGGACGGCTCGCCGGTTGCGCCGGATAGCGAAAACGCAGGAATTTCTGCGCGTTGCTGATCACCTGGAAGGCTTCCTTGAGGTGCTGGCGCTCGCTGGCGCTGAACTGTTCCGGCTCGATGTAGTTGCTTGGCGCGTTGCCGGCCTCGACTTCACGCGCCTGGTGACGCACACGCACCAGGCTGAGGAACTCGAAGGCGTCGCGCAGGTGCTCCAGCGCTTCCTTGGGTAGCAGCTTGGTGGCGGCGATGGCATCGAGGCGGTCCAGCGAGTTCTGCGCCTTGGAGCCGCAGGCCAGGGCGTGCACGCGGATCAGGTCGGTGAGCGGCGCGGTGCCGCGGCCCTTGAGGTTGATGATGTTGCGGTGGCGACCGTCGGTTTCCATCACGAAGGTGCGGAAGAACCCCAGCGGCGGCGTGCGGTTGAGCGCGTTACGCGCCAGCGCGGCGAGGAAGGCGGGGCTGGCACTGGCCTTCTGTGCCAGCAGGTCCTTGAGGTTCTCCACCAGCTCGGTTTCGCCGTAGAGGCCGTCAAGGTCGAAGAAGATGCTGGCGTTGAGCAGGGTTTCCGGGTTGGGCCGCTCGATCCAGTCGCTGAAGTATTGCCGCCACACCTTCAGCGGCTGCCGCCACCTGGGGTTGGTGGCCATGATGCCGCCCTTGCAGTAGCTGTAGCCGCAGGCGGCCAGGCCGTCGCTGACGAACTGCGCCAGTTCGGCGAAGTAGGCGTCGTGTTCGTCCGCATCGAAGCGGTCGTCGAGCACCAGGGCGTTGTCCTGGTCGGTGAGCAGCAGTTGCTCGTCACGGGCCATGGAGCCGGCGACCATGAAGCAGTAGGGCACTGGCGGCGGGCCGAGTTTCTGTTCGGCCAGTTCCAGCAGGCGCTGGCTGAAGGCGCGACCGATGCCGCTCATGGCGCTGCCGACCATGTGCGCGCTGGCGTCGTCGGCGACCATGCGCACGAAGGTGGCGCGCAGGTCCGGCAGCAGGCTCTTGAGCCCGTCCACCGAGGTCTTGTTGAAGATGCCGTTGACCAGGTACAGGCTGCTGCGCGACTCGTAGCGGATGATGTCGGCCAGCGCCACTACGCCCACCGGGCGGCGGCGATGCAGCACCGGCAGGTGGTGGATGTTGTTGCGCAGCATGCACAGCATGGCCTCGAACACCGAGTCGTCGGCCTGCAGGGTGATGGGGTTAGGCGTCATGATCTGGCTGACCGGGGTATCGCTGGGCAGGCCGGCGGCAACCACGCGGGTACGCAGGTCACGGTCGGTGAGGATGCCGGCCATCACCTGGGTCTGTTGCTCGGCCACGTCCACCTGGTGCGGGTCGGGCCAGCGCGTGCCGGGATCGACGACGATGACCGAGGACACACTGTGCTCGGTCATCACCTGCGCCACCTGCTGGATCGGCGTATCCAGCGGCACGCTGACCGCGCCACGCGAGATCAGCTTGCGCACCTTGATCTTCATCAGCTCGCTGGCCTTGCCGTGGCTGTCTTCCAGGGCGGACTTGAGTCGCGACTGACCTTCGGCCTCGACGAAGTCGGCGAAGCTGTCGAACTGCTCGCAGAGCTGATGGAACAGCGTGTCGGGGATGAAGTAGATCAGGCAATCTTCCAGCGCGGTGGCGCCCAGGCGCACCTTGTTGCCGCGCAGCAGGCCGGCCTGGCCGAAGATGTCGCCCTCGGTCAGGCGGTTGTGCAGCTCGCCGCCACGCCGGTGGATTTCCACCGCGCCGCTGCGCACGTAGTGCAGCTCGTGGATCGGCGCACCGACGGCAAGGATTTCGCTACCGGCCTTGAAGTAGCCCACTTGCACCTGGCGGGCGATCTCGTCGAGAGTCTGCTCCGGCAGATTGTCGAACGGCGCGAAGCGATTCAGGTGGTCGCGGATCTCGATCAACTCGATCTGCATGCGGGCCTCGCTGACTGGCTGGCACTCCAGGATACGGGCTGCCACGATGTCAGTGCAAAGTGAGTGGTCATCGGCCAATCAAGGAGAGGCTATGCAGGTTTCAGGATTAGAGTGGCTGGTGGGTGCGCTGCTGGTGCTCGGCGGCGCCACGGTTTTCTACTACAACCGCCTGGTGTTCAACCGTCACCGCGTGGCCGAGGCCGGCAGCGGCATCGATGTGCAACTCAAGCGCCGCGCCAGCCTGATTCCGGCGCTGGTGGAATGCGTACGGCAGTACATGAGTTACGAGCAGAGCACGCTGCAGGCGCTGGTGCAGGAGCGCATGCGCGCGGTGCAACTGGCCGACTCGCCGCTGGGCCAGCGCGCGCCGGTGGAGGCGCAACTGGGCAGCCAGTTGCGCCAGCTGTTCGCCCTGGTCGAGGCTTACCCCGAGCTCAAGGCCGACGACCAGTTTCGCGAGTTGCAGGGCAACATCAGCGAGGTCGAGAACCATATCCAGATGGCGCGGCGTTACTACAACGGCGCGGTGCGCGAGCTGAACGTGCTGGTCGAGTCGGTGCCGAGCAATCTGGTGGCGCGCCTGTTTTCCTTTACCCCGGCCGAATACTTCACGCTGGATGACCCGCGTGACGGCCAATCGCCGAAGATGGAGTTCTGAACATGCACGGATGGCTGCGAGGGCTGTTGCTGTTGGTTGTCCTGCTGCCCGGCGTGACGCTGGCGCAGGAGATGATCGAGGATTTTGCCGTGAGCCTTAAGGTCGAGGCGGACGGCAACCTGCTGGTGACCGAATACATCACCGTGCATGCCGAAGGCCGGGACATTCGTCGTGGCATCTATCGCGATCTGCCGGTCAGCTATGCGTTGCCGATGGGGCTGGAGCAAAGCAGCCCGATCACCCTGCTGGGCGTGACCCGCGATGGCCGGCCCGAGTCGGTGCGCAGCGAGCGCAATGGCGCCTGGGTGCGCTTCTACCTGGGCTCGTCGAACATCCTGCTGGAGCCGGGGCGCTATCGCTACGAGCTGCGTTATCGGGTTGGCCGTGCCCTGTTGCATCACGCCGATACGGACGAGCTGTACTGGAACGTCACCGGCAACGGCTGGCTATTTCCCATCCGCCAGGCCACGGTGGAGGTGCGCCTGCCGGCGGGGGCGCGCATCGGCCAGTTGGCGGCTTATACCGGGGCTCAGGGCGATCAGGGCCAGGACTTCCGCATACTCGAACGGCGCGATGACTACCTGCGCCTGGCCACCACCGAGACGCTGCCGGCCTATCACGGCCTGACCGTGGCCGTGGACTGGCAGGCCGGACTGGTGCCACGGCCGGGCCTGCTGCAGAACGCCAGCCGCGCCGTGCTGGACAACCTGGGTGTTGGCATCGGCGGCGTGTCGCTGATCGGTCTGTTGCTGTTCTACCTGCGTGCCTGGAAGCGCGTCGGCCGCGATCCCCAGAAGGGCGTGATCATCCCGCTGTTCGAGGGGCCGCAGGGCATGAGTGCGGTGCAGGCGGGCTACCTCTGGCATCGCGGGTTGCGCGGCGCTTTCGGCGAGGCGCGCGCCTTCAGCGTGTGGCTCACCGACATGGCCATCCGCAAGCACCTGCATATCGAGGACAAGCGGCACGGCGGTGGTTTCAGCCTGGCCCGCGACCAGGGCGCAGGCGG
>CAMPIF010000002.1 GCA_946886245.1 Ectopseudomonas composti
GCTGGCAGCGCTGTTTGCCTATATCGCCGGCTCGCCGACCGTGTTCATCCAGCGCACCGTTACAAGCCAGGCGCTGCAGGCGTAGATCCGGGTAGACCCGACGCCGCAGCAGACCGGCCTCGGCCAGTGCCAGCAAGCCGTTGACGAACATTTCGCTGCAGCCATAGAGCCCATGATCGAGCGGCTCGAAACCGCCGAGGGCGGCGATTGCACCCGCCCACTCGTCAGCACCCAGTGCCTGCAACAGTGCGCGGTAACGGGCGTTGTCGTCCTGCCTGGCGATCATGGCTGCCGTCAGGGCATCGCCCATCGCACCGATGCCGATCTGCAGGGTGCCGCCATCGCGCACCAGGGTGCTGGCGAACAGGCCGATGCAATGATCCTGCAGGGTCACCGGCATGTTCGGTGTGGAGAACAGCGTGCTGCGCTCGTCCTCGTCGATATGGATATCGAAGGTATCGCGCAGCACCTGGGCATCGCCGGCCATATAGGGCAGGTCGCTGTGGATCTGGGCGACGCTGAGCACGGTCTCGCCAGCCTCGCGGCGCTTATCCAGCAGCGGTAGCAGGTCGAGGGTGACGTCCGGGTTGCAGCTCAGGCTGAAATGCTCGGGCTGCGCGGCGTCGACGGCGACCAGTTGGGCGACCAGATTCAAGCCCTTGGCATTGAGGTCACGGGCGACATGGCTGTAGTTGCTGCTGATGTAGTCCTGCTGCGCCGGCTCGCATTCGAGCAGGCTGCCCGGCTGGAAGAAGAACTGCTCGACACGCACGTTGGCCGGCAGCTTGCCACCGTGCAGGTCGGCGAGAAAATCCAGCTCGGGATAATCGCCGTAGACCCGATCGACGAAAGGCTCGAGAAAGCGTCGCTGCAAGTCCTGGGCGGCGCGCGGACGCGCCAGACACAGCGCAGTGTAGATGGTCAGTTGCCGCTCGGGCATCTCCCGCACCCGTGCATACAGCGCGTTGACCCAGCGATTGGGCTTGCCCAGACCGAGCGGTAAACCCAGATGAATCGGCCCGGCGATCTCGCTCAGCACGCGATCGACGGCTTGTTCGAGGGTACAGGTGTGCGGCATCTGACGCTCCTCGGGGCATCCATGACGAATGGAGTTTGGACTGTATAGCCGCGTGCCGCTGCCATAAACGAAAAAACCGCCCGGAGGGCGGTTTTTCAGGCAAGAGACGGGTCTTACAGACCGGACATCTTCTTGATCGCTTCGCGCAGTTCGTCGTCCGAGCAATCCGCGCAGGTGCCTTTCGGTGGCATGGCGTTGATGCCGGAGATGGCCTTGGCCAGGATGCCGTCGAGACCGCCCTGGTGGTCGGCACGCTCTTTCCAGGCAGCGGTGTCGCCGATCTTCGGTGCATCCAGCACGCCGGTGGCGTGGCAGGCATTGCAATGCTTGGCGATGATGTCGTCAGCGGTACGTGCACCACCACCGGCGGATGCGGCGACGGTTTCAACGCCCTTGCACTCTTCGCCCATGATGCACACGTCGCCTACAGGCTTGAGGCGCTCGGCAATGGCTTCATCGGTCGTGGCCTGAGCAGTCACTGCCCACAGGGCCAATACGGCAGCCGGTACTGCCAGCATTTTCTTCATCAGATTCACGGTACACCCTCTTCGTGGCTAGTCACGCCCGCGGCCACGGTTTCGCGAGCGGGCGACAGTATAACGGCAAGCGGGCCTGGCCGAAACAACCCAGATTGTCGCAGGGTTATTGATCAGAAGTTCGCTGGCGTGGTGGCACTGATCAAACGCGCCGGCACATCGAACGGATTGCGGAAGCGATGCGGCTTGCTGCTTTCGAAGTAATAGCTGTCGCCCGGCTCGAGGATGAATACCTCGCTGCCAACGGTCAGTTCCAGCTTGCCCTCGACCAGCATGCCAGCCTCTTCGCCTTCGTGGGCGTACATTTCGTCACCGGTATCGGTGCCGGCCGGGTAGGTTTCGTCGAGAAAGGAAATGGCGCGACTCGGATGGGCCTTGCCAATCAGCTTCATGGTGATGGCGCCACTGCAGATATCGGTCAGCTCGGCGGCACGATAGACCACCTGGGTCTGATTTTCCTGCTCCATGTCGAGCGAGAAGAATTCCACCAGCGACATGGGAATGCCGCCGAGCACCTTTTTCAGCGAACTGATCGAGGGGCTGACGCTGTTCTTCTCGATCATGGAAATGGTGCTGTTGGTGACGCCCGCCCGCTTGGCGAGTTCACGCTGGGATAGGCCTTTGAGCTTACGAATCGATTGCAGTCGAACGCCGACGTCCAATGCTGGAATCCCCCTTGGGATAAGAGACGGAAAAGTGTCCGTATCATGGCATAGCGTTCGGAATTTACAACACTTGCGTTCACCCTTCGCCTACACGGCGAACTCAGCCCCCGAGATAGAGCAGCGGTACCCGCCGCAGGTTGCAAAAAATCTGATAGGGAATGCTGCCAGCCGCCATGGCCACGTCGCTGGCCAGCACCTGCTTGCCCCATAGTTCGACACGGCTGCCGAGGCCGGCATGCGGCAGATCGGTCAGGTCGACGGTGAGCATGTCCATCGACACGCGGCCGATCAGCCGGGTCAGTTGACCGTCGACCATCACTGGCGTGCCGGTCGGCGCGTGACGCGGATAACCATCGGCATAGCCCATGGCGACCACGCCAACGCGAGTCGGTCTTTCGGCCACGAAGCGCGCGCCATAGCCCACCGGCTCACCGGCCGGCAGCTCACGCACGCTGATGACCTTCGATTCCAGCGTCATCACCGGCTGCAGGCGCGCGGCCTGCTGCTGAGCCTGCTCGAACGGCGTGGCGCCGTACAGCATGATGCCGGGGCGCACCCAGTCACTGGGCACCTCTGGCCAGCCGAGCACGGCCGGCGAATTGCGCAGGCTGACCTCGGCGCTGAGACCGTCGCGAGCCTGCTGGAACACCGCCAGTTGCTCGGCCGTGCGCTCGCACTCGGGCTCGTCAGCACGGGCGAAATGACTCATCAGCACGATCTTGCTGACCTTGCCGCTGGCCAGCAGGCGACGATAGGCGGCCTGGTAATCGGCCGGATGCAGACCAACGCGGTGCATGCCGCTGTCGAGTTTGAGCCAAACGGTCAGCGGCTTGCTCAGTTGGGCCTGCTCGATGGCCTCGATCTGCCACTGCGCATGAATCACGCACCACAGGTCATGCTGCTCGATCAGCGCCAGCTCGTCAGCCTCGAAGAAGCCTTCGAGCAACAGGATCGGCGCAGCAATCCCCGCCTCGCGCAGTACCAGCGCCTCTTCGATGCAGGCCACGGCAAAGCCGTCGGCCTCGGCTTCGAGTGCCTGCGCACAGCGCACCGAGCCATGCCCGTAAGCATCGGCCTTGACCACGGCGAGGGCACGGGCACCGCTCAGTTCACGGGCCAGGCGGTAGTTATGACGCAGGGCATCGAGGTCGATCAGGGCACGGGCAGGACGCATGTTCGTTTATCTCTCAATCATTCGCTGAGGCGACGGTTGTTTCGTAGCCCGGATGAAATCCGGGGCCATACAGGCGCAGGTTCCCGGAGTGCGTCCGGGCTATACGCAGGCAAATCGTCATTCAAAAAAAACCCGGCGGGGGAGCCGGGTGAAAAGCCAACACAAAAAAATTCCGGGAGAATTTTTTGACGTCGCTTGCGACGGCCCGGAGGGTTGCCGCCATGGATGGCAGGCAACAAAAAGCTGTGGCCGCCTCAGACGGCAGCCACCACACACATTTCCACCAGCACTTCGGGCTTGTACATCTTCGCTTCGACGCAGGCGCGGGCCGGCGCATTGCCGTCGGCGACCCAGGCGTCGTACTCGGCGTTGAGGCCGTCGTAGTCGGCCATGTCCTTGAGGAAGATGGTCAGCGAGAGGATCTTGCTCTTGTCGCTGCCACCCTCGGCCAGCATCTTGTCGATGTTGGCCAGGGTCTGGCGGGTCTGCTCGCGGATGTCGCCGGCGAAGTCGTCAGCCAACTGGCCGGCGAGGTAAATCGTGCCGTTGTGGATCACCACTTCGCTGTAGCGTTTGGCCACATGCAGGCGCTGAATCGACATAAGGGTAAAGCTCCTTGAGTTGCGAAAGCGCGAAGGCTATCAGGTGCGCAGCGGCTGCGGTGCGCTCTGCACTTCACGCGCCTTGCGCGAGTAACGCGAGATATCCAGGCCATCGGCGCTGATCTGCGGACGCTTGTTGGCCATCAGGTCGGCCAGCAGGCGACCGGAGCCGCAGGCCATGGTCCAGCCCAGGGTGCCGTGACCGGTGTTGAGGAACAGGTTGCGCAAGGCGGTGCCACCCACGATCGGCGTGCCATCGGGCGTGGCCGGACGCAGACCGGTCCAGAAATCGGCGCGCTGCAGATCGCCGCCTTGCGGGTAGAGGTCGGAGGTGATCATCTCCAGGGTTTCACGACGACGCGGATTGAGCGACAGGTCGAAACCGGCGATCTCGGCCATGCCGCCGACGCGGATGCGGCCATCGAAACGGGTGATGGCGACCTTGTAGGTCTCATCGAGAATGGTCGAGGTCGGCGCCATGTCCGCATTGGTGATCGGTACGGTCAGCGAATAACCCTTGAGCGGATACACCGGCGCACGCACGCCCAGCGGCTTGAGCAGTTGCGGGCTGTAGCTGCCGAGGGCGAGCACATAGCGGTCGGCGGTTTCCAGCTTGCCGTCGATCCACACGCCATTGATGCGGTCGCCCACGGCGTCCAGACGCTGGATGTTCTGGCCGAAACGGAACTCGACGCCGAGCGCCTTGGCCATGTCCGCCAGCCTGGTGGTGAACATCTGGCAGTCGCCGGTCTGATCGTTGGGCAGGCGCAGGGCGCCAGCCAGCTTATGCTTGACGCCAGCCAGGGCCGGTTCGACGCGGGCGATGCCGTCGCGGTCGAGCAGTTCGAACGGTACACCGGAAGCTTCCAGTACAGCGATGTCCTTGGCGGCAGCATCGACCTGGGCCTGGGTACGGAACAGCTGGGTGGTACCGAGCTGACGGCCTTCATAGGCGATGCCGGTTTCGGCACGCAGCTCGTCGAGGCAATCGCGGCTGTACTCGGACAGGCGCACCATGCGCTCCTTGTTGATCGCATAGCGGCTGGCGGTGCAGTTGCGCAGCATCTGCGCCATCCACAGGTATTGGTCGACGTCACCGGTGGCCTTGATCGCCAGCGGAGCATGTTTCTGCAGCAACCACTTGATGGCTTTCAGCGGCACGCCCGGTGCGGCCCAGGGCGAGGCATACCCGGGAGAAACCTGGCCAGCGTTGGCGAAGCTGGTTTCCAGCGCCGGGCCATTCTGACGGTCGACCACCACCACCTCGAAGCCCTGACGGGCGAGGTAGTAAGCACTGGCGGTACCAATCACACCGCTGCCGAGAACCAGAACACGCATGTTTTTCTCCCCGCCGCGCCCAGAGCGCGTGCGTTACAGGCCATTGTTGTAGATGGGCGCAGTATAGGAAGAGCCGTGCAGTGCTTTTCACCATATACATAGCTATATTTGGCGAGAATTCTTGGCAAAAAGCCGTTTTACAGAGGCGGATTCCCCATGAGAACCCAGCATCAAAGCCGTCGTGAACTGGACAAGATTGACCGCAACATCCTGCGCATCCTGCAGGAGGACGGGCGCATCAGCTTCACCGAACTGGGCGAGCGCGTGGGCCTGTCGACCACGCCCTGCACCGAGCGCGTACGCCGCCTGGAGCGCGAAGGCATCATCATGGGCTACCACGCCCGCCTCAACCCGCAGCACCTCAAGGCCAACCTGCTGGTATTCGTCGAGATCAGCCTGGATTACAAGTCCGGCGACACCTTCGAGGAATTCCGCCGTGCGGTGCTCAAGCTGCCGCACGTGCTGGAGTGCCACCTGGTGTCCGGCGACTTCGACTACCTGGTGAAGGCGCGCATCAACGAGATGGCCAGCTACCGCAAGCTGCTCGGCGACATCCTGCTCAAACTGCCGCACGTGCGTGAGTCGAAGAGCTATATCGTCATGGAAGAGGTGAAGGAGAGCCTGGCGCTGCCGGTGCCTGAATAACCCCCCCGCGCAATGGAAAACGCCCGCTGCACAGCGGGCGTTTGTTTTTCGGCTGGGGACAGGCTTACCAGAAGGTACCGCGCAGGGTCAGCATGTAGTTGCGTGGGTCGCCGTAGTAGTTACCGTAGGTCGCGCCGCCAACCGTCTGGTAGTACTTCTTGTCGAGCAGGTTGTTGCCGTTGAGGGTCAGGTTCCAGTGCTCGTCGATGCGGTAGTCGACCATCGCGTTCCAGATCGCATAGCCACCCTGCCTGTATTCGAACGGGACATTGGCCTGCACTACAGCGCCCAGGCTGTCATGGGTCGACGCGCTACCACTGACGTAGGTGGCGCTCTGGATGTCCACACCGCCACCAACGCGCAAGTCCTCCCACCCACCCGGCAGGCGGTAGGTGGTGAACAGCTTGGCCACATGCTTGGGCGTGACGGTGCTCAGCGCCGAGCCCGTGTCGCGGTTCTTGTTGAGGTTGAGGGTGTAGCTGGCCATCAGCATCCAATCGCGCAGCAGCTCGCCGGAAATCTCCATGTCGATGCCCTTGCTGATGGTTTCACCACCATTCAGGTAGCAGCAGTTGCCACCGAAGAGCACCTGGGTAGCCGGGTAGTTCGCATCCTGCACGGACTGGTCTTCGCGCTTGGTGTAGTACAGCGCGATGCTGGTGTTGACCGCGCCGCCGAAGAGTTCACCCTTGATCCCCGTCTCGTAGGTCTTGCCGGTCATCGGATCGAGCGGAGAACCGGCGCTGGCCGGGCCGCTGAGCAGGTTCTGTTGCGGCTTGAAGATCTCGGCGTAGCTGGCGTACGCGGCCCACTCGTCGGTCAGGTCGTAGACGATACCGCCGAAGGGCGTGACCTTGGTCGGCTCATGCATGTCCACGCGCGATTGCTGGGCCCAGACCGTCCCGGTGGCGTCGGCGACCTGATAGGTCTGGTCGAACTTGTAGCGCTGTACGCGCGCACCAAGGATCAGGTGCAGCGGCTCGGCCAACTGCAGGCGCAGGTTCGAATACAGGCCGTATTGCTCCTGGCTGTTGGGGCTGTAGTTACGGCTGAATACCGGCCGAGCACCTGGATCGTCCCAGGGCGTCGAGTTCGGGTCGAACACGTTGACCGCACCACCGGCGGTGGTGAAGCGGCCGGTACCCAACCAGCGGCTGTCGATCTCCTGATAGTCCGCACCGACGACCAGCTTATGGTCGAGGCCGAACAGGCTGAAGTTGCCAGAGAGATTGGCATCCCAGAGGTTCTGCTCGCTCCACTGGGTAATATAGGTGCCATAGCGAGTCACGCCGACGCCAGTGACTGGGTTGACCGAACCCAGGGTGGTGGCGTTCTGGGTGTCGATGGTGTCGTAGATGTTGGTGTAGCTGAGATTGAGCTTCCAGTCGTCGTTCAGGCGATGGTCGAGCTTGGCGAAGTACTCGCGGGAAAAGCCGTCGGCATAGGCCCAGGTGGTGGACAGGCCGGTGTGACGCGGCAGGCCCAGGTCGGCACCATTGCTGTAACGCGGCAGTTGCGAAGCGGTGCCGGTCTCGTGCACCTCGTTGAAGCGCAGACCGGCGGTGAGCAGGGTATCGTCGCTGACATCCGCCTCCAGCACCCCGTAAACCAGCGGCTTGTCGGTCGCACGGTTGTCGACGAAGTACTGACGGTCCTGATAAGCCATCACCATGCGCCCACGCAGCTTACCGTCGAACCCCAGCGGGCCGGTTACATCCAGCTCGCTGCGGTGGTTGTCCCAGCTGCCGGCCGAGGCGCTGAACTTGAGCTGGTAAGTATCCAGCGGGCGCTTGCGTACCAGATTGATGATGCCGCCGGGGTCGCCGGTGCCACCGAACAGCGCGCTGCTGCCGCGCAGCACCTCCACATGGTCGAACTCGGCCAGGTCGTAGATATTCGACGAGTAGAAACTACCGGCAGTGGTTCCAAGGGCCATTGGCGCGGCACCGTCGAGCTGGATGTTCTGGATGGGAAAGCCGCGCGAGTAGAAATCCTGGATACGGAAGGTGTTGCTCTGCACCGTAATGCCCGGCACCGCCTTCATGGCCTCGTTGATGTCGGTGATCTGGCGATCCTCGATGACCTGGCGAGTGATCACCGATACCGATTGCGGGGTCTCCTTCAGCGACGTGGGACTCTTCGAGCCAACGCTGATAAGGCCGGGCGTGTAGGAACCCGTGTTTTCGGTGGTTTCGCCCATGCCTTGTCCCTGGATGGTGATCACCCCCAGATTCAGCACGGCGCCGCTCGCTACCGGGGCAGCAATCACGAAGCTGCCGTCACTGGTTTGCTGCACCGTCAGATCAGAGCCCTGCAGCAGGTGCTCAAGCGCCTGCTGCACAGTCATCTCGCCCGTCACCGCCGGAGCACTCAGGCCCTCGGCGATATCGGTGGCGAACAGGATGCGGCTATCCGTCTGCCCGGCCAGCGCATTGAGGGCCTGATCCAGCGGCTGCGCCGGCAGGTTTAGCGCATGCGTAGTGTCCTGCGCGTGCAGCGTCGTGGCCAGCATGATGCCGGCGGCCAACAGTGAAAGACGGCTCAGCCGCGAGCGGCGCGATGGTGTTCTAGTGTCCATGAAGCTCCCCGTGACACGATCAGAAATGGCGTTCACAGGGAGTGGCGGATGAGAGGTCATGGATGTTGAGGGCGAATGCAAAAAATTCTCGTTTATTTTTCGGCGCTCGCTCGACCGCCTCCGGCGAGCACCCGTGACTCACGCTCAGCGTCCGCTGATCACCACGCTGCCATCCCCGCCGCGAACCATGAGTACCGGCAGGATGGCCGGCAGCAGGTCAATCAGTTCTTCGATGGCGGCGCTGTCGAACTCGCCGGATACGCGCAATTCGCCGAGGCGCGGATCGGCCAGGCGCACCGGTGCCTGACGGTAGCGCTGGATGTCGACGATCACCTCACGCAGCGGCGTGCCGTCGAAACGCAGCTTGCCCTGCTGCCAGGCGGTGACGCGCACCCTGTCGACCACACCACCGGCACCGATCCGCCCATCTGTGGCCAGCACCTGCTGCCCGTTGTACAGACGCTGCGGCGGCGACTGCGTGCTGGACACCTCGACCTCGCCTTCGAGCACCGCAACCGCCACACCGCGTGCGTCACTGCGTACATTGAACACCGTACCGATGTCGAGCACGGCCACACCCTGGCTGCGTACGATGAAAGGGCTGTCGGCATGTTCGACAGTGAAGGTGGCCTCGCCGGCCAGCAGTTCGATCTGCCGGCTGCGCAGGCGCCGCTCGACGCGCAAGTGAGTGGCACTGTTGAGCAGTACCTGGCTGCCATCGGCCAGCGTCAGGCTGTCACGCTGGCCAACCGCGGTACGCACTTCCTCGCTGTGCCAGGCCGGATCGGCCATCCACAGGGCAACAGCCATCAGCAGTACCGACAGCCCGCCACCGAGCGCCTGCTTGCGCCGCCGCTGCCGCGCCGTCTGTGCCTTGCCCTCTGCCAGCAGCGCCTCGCGGGACGGCACCCGATCACGCAGGGCGTGCTCGAACGTCGACAGCGGGTCGGCACCGGTGCCGCGTCGAGGATCATCGGGGCGCTCCAGCATTTCAGTAGCGTCCCGCCAGCGCTCGCCGCGCCGGCTCCCAGTCGCTGGCGATGCTGCGCATGGCGCGGGAGAAATGCTGGGTCACCATGTTGGTGGAAATGCCCAGCTCGTCGGCGATCTCACGCTGCTGCATGCCATGGATGCGATGCAACAGGAATACCTGGCGGGCGCGTGCCGGCAAAGCATCGATGATTGCCAGCAGGGCTTCGAGCTGTTGTTCAAAGTCCAACGCGACGGCGCCATCGAGTTCGTGTATGTGCCAGTCCGGCACCTCGGCAGTCACTTCGAAGTAGGCGTTGCGGGTGTTATCAGCACGACGGCGGTCGATGGCGCGATTGAACGAGGCGCGACGCAGAAAAGCAAAAGGCAGGCTGACCGGCTGCTGAGGGGGTTTTTCCAGCAATTGCACGCAGACGTCGTGTACCACTTCACGGGCAAACTGAGAGCCCTGGAAACGTCGCCGGACGTATTCCACCAGATCGTCGTAATGCAGCGCGAGCGCGCCGATCAGCTCGACGCTGGGGGAGGTCTTGGTCATGGCGAGGGAAGGCGACTAACTGATAGTGAGTCGCATTATATCGACGCTTCGATAAATCCACTACACCAGCCTCTGCCGCGTCGTGGCGATCAGCCGATGCACCTGACGCTCGACTGCCGGCTCGATGGGCTGCTCCGGGCCACGCCCATGCGGGCAAGGCAGGTTCGGCGTGGTACCGAACAGGCGGCAGATCAGCGGGCGCTGGTCATACACCTCGCAGCCGTTCGGCCCCAGGTGCACGCAGTTGTATTCGGCCAGCGCCGCGTCATGTTCGGCGTCGCTCTTGACCGGCAGGCGCGCCAGCTCCTCGGACGACGCCGTGACCGGCCCGCAGCAGTCGTGGCAACCGGGCACGCAGTCGAAGCGCGGGATCTGGCGGCGCAGGTGGGCGATCTTGCGGTCGGTGCAGCTCATGCTCGGGCGCCTTGAAATGAAGGGAGCAGTTTACAGCGCCCGTAGGCCGAGCGTAGCCCGGATGCAATCCGGCAACCGCTGCGCTCAACCTGGGCAGGCCCGGGATACCCAGCGGAGAATCGCGCTTTTTTCCGCTGACCTCTTGGCGTCGGACGGATCACGCGCTTATGCTGCGTTGAATTTTCCACACAACAAAATCAGGATTTCGCACATGAACGCCCGCGTTCACCAGCCCGTCCACAGCCCGCAGCATGCCGCTTCCTATTACGCCGCCAGCGTCAATCGCCAGCAGGCCTACCCGCCACTGGGCGGTGAGCTGCAGGTGGACGTGTGCATCGTCGGTGGCGGTTTCAGCGGCCTGAACACCGCGATCGAGCTGGCCCAGAAGGGCCTGTCGGTGGCGCTGCTGGAGGCGCGCAAGATCGGCTGGGGCGCCAGCGGCCGCAACGGCGGACAACTGATTCGCGGTGTTGGCCATGATGTCGAACAGTTCGAATCAGCGGTCGGCAAGGACGGCGTGCGTCAGTTCAAGCTGATGGGCCTGGAGGCGGTGGAGATCGTGCGCAGCCGCGTCGAGCAGTTCCAGATCGACTGCGACCTGACCTGGGGCTACTGCGACCTGGCCAACAAACCGGCGCACATGGAGGGCTTCGCCGAAGACAAGGCCGAGCTGGAAAACCTCGGCTATCGTCACGAACTGCGCATGGTGTCGAAGGAGCGCATCCATGAGGTGGTGGGCTCCGACAACTATCACGGCGCCATGATCGACATGGGCTCGGGCCACCTGCACCCGCTCAACCTGGCGCTTGGCGAAGCCGCTGCCGCCCAGTCGCTCGGTGTGCAGCTGTTCGAAGACTCGCCGGTGACGCGCATCGACTACGGCAGCGAGGTGCGCGTGCACACCGCCAATGGCCAGGTGCGCGCCAAGTACCTGGTGCTGGCCTGCAATGCCTACATCAACGGCCTCAACCCGACCCTGAGCGGCAAGGTGCTACCGGCCGGCAGCTATATCATCGCCACCGAACAGCTCTCCGAAGAGCAGGCGCGCCAGCTGATCCCGCAGAACATGGCGCTGTGCGACCAGCGCGTGACCGTCGACTATTACCGACTCTCCGCCGACCGTCGCCTGCTGTTCGGCGGTGCCTGCCACTACTCGGGCCGTGATCCGGCCGATATCGCCGGCTACATGAAGCCGAAGATGCTCAAGGTGTTCCCGCAACTGGCCGATGTGCGCATCGACTACCAGTGGGGTGGAATGATCGGCATCGGTGCCAACCGCCTGCCGCAGATCGGCCGACTCAAGGATCAGCCCAACGTCTTCCACGCCCAGGCCTACGCCGGCCACGGCGTCAACGCCACGCACCTGGCCGGCAAGCTGCTCGCCGAGGCCATCGCCGGCCAGGAAAGCCGCGGCTTCGACCTGTTCGCCCAGGTGCCGCACATGACCTTCCCCGGCGGCAAGCACCTGCGCTCGCCGCTGTTGGCCATGGGCATGGCCTGGCATCGGCTGAAAGAGCTGCTGTAGGGTTCGCGGCTGAAGCCGCTCCTACGGCAGCGAAGGCGCCGAGATTGCATCCGGGCTACAGCTTCCAGAACGGCAGATTCGCCTCGCGCTCGGCCTGGGCGCGGCTCAGGCCGATATCGCGCAGTTGCTGGTCGTTGAGCTTGAGCAGCATGCAGCGGGTGTTCAGACGCCGCCAGAAGGCCGGCCAGTCGCGGCCGAAATAGCGAACCTCGCCCTCGTGCGTCGCAATCCGCACGGCCTCACCCACTGCTACGAAATCTGTATTACTGAACCCGGTCATGGCTGGTCTCCCGTCGTCTTCTGTCATGGGAGATCAGAATGCCGTCAGCAGAAAAGTCATGACAGATCCAAAAAACTCTTATTAACTCCATACAGATTCCGTCGACTTTCCCCTGAATGGGAGTTTTCGCGCCGATCTGTACTGGTTTCAGTTCATTCCCCGCACAAGCCGGACGACTGCCATGACGCTCTATCTGAATCTGGCCGAGCTGCTCGGCACCCGCATCGAGCAGGGGCTGTACCGCCCTGGCGACCGCCTGCCATCGATACGTAGCCTGAGCCAGGAGCATGGCGTCAGCCTCAGCACGGTACAGCAGGCTTACCGTCATCTCGAAGACATGGGCCTGGCTTCGCCGCGCCCCAAGTCAGGCTACTTCGTACCGCTGGGACGGCAAATGCCCGCGCTGCCGCAGATCAGCCGCACGGCGCAGAGGCCAGTGGAGGTTTCGCAGTGGGATCACGTGCTGGAGCTGATCAGCAGTTCACCTCAGCACGACATGCTGCAACTTGGCCGTGGCCGCCCGGATATCAGCAGCCCGACGCTCAAGCCGCTGCTGCGCAACCTGTCGCGCCAGGCGCGTCGGCAGGACCCGGACGTGCTCACCTATGGCGGCATTCGCGGTGACGTCCGCCTGCGCGAACAGATCGCCCGAATGATGCTCGACTCCGGCTGCCAGCTGGAGGCCGAAGATCTGGTGGTCACCACCGGTTGCCACGAGGCGCTGTCGGCGGCGGTGCGCGCCATCTGTCAGCCCGGCGACATCGTCGCGGTCGACTCGCCGAGCTTCCACGGCGTGATGCAGGCGCTCAAGGGCTTCGGCATGAAGGCGCTGGAGCTACCCACCGACCCGCTCACCGGAATCAACCTCGACGCCCTGGAAATGGCCCTGGAACAGTGGCCGATCAAGGCCATCCAGCTCACGCCGAACTGCAACAACCCGCTCGGCTACATCATGCCCGACGCCAACAAGCGCGCGCTGGTGGCTCTGGCGCAGCGCTTCGACGTGGCCATCATCGAGGACGACGTCTACGCCGACCTCGCCTACAGCTACCCACGCCCGCGCAGCATCAAGTCCTTCGATGAGGACGGCCGCGTCTTGTTCTGCAGCTCCTTCTCCAAGACCCTGGCACCGGGCCTGCGCGTCGGCTGGATCGCCCCCGGGCGCTACCTGGAGCAGGTGGTGCACATGAAGTACCTGGGCACCGGCAGCACCGCGCAGTTGCCGCAACTGGCCCTGGCCGAGTTCCTCAAGGACGGGCACTACGAACCGCATCTGCGTCGCATGCGTACGCAGTACCTGCGCAGTCGCGACCTGATGGTGGATTGGGTCAGCCGCTATTTCCCGGCCGGCACCCGGGTCAGCCGCCCGCAGGGCAGCTTCATGCTCTGGGTGGAAATGCCCCAGGGCTTCGACAGCCAGAAGCTCAACCGCGCCCTGCTGCCGCACAAGATCCAGATCGCACCGGGCAGCATCTTCTCGGCGGCGGGCAAGTACCGTAACTGCATTCGCCTCAACTACGCCGAACCGCCGAGCGACGTGATCGAGGCGGCGGTGAAGCAGATCGGCACGACCATCGCCGAGTTGATCGAAGACGCCGACCTGCAGCATACCCAGGCGCCTGGGCAATGACGCTCAGGAACGCGCCACGCTCGCCGTTTCCATCTCGCTGAAGGCGCCACGCCGGCTGGCGAGGATGATGAACACGAAGGCGCCGGTGGCCATCAGCAACGGCAGCGCATGGCCGCTCAGCCACTGGCTGACGGCGCCGGTGGTCAGCGGCCCGATCAGGCAGCCCAGGCCCCACAGCTGAGCGACATGGGCATTGGCGCGCACCAGTTCGTCGTCGCGGTAACGCTCACCGATCATGATCAGCGACAGGGTGAACAGGCCGCCGGCACTGGCACCGAAGGCCACCAGCACTGGCCAGATCATCGAGGTATGCAGCAACGGCGCAATCGCCAGGCTGGACACCAGCAGCACGATACCGCAGCCACGGAACAGCAACTGCCGCGACATGCGGTCGGCCAGCCAGCCGATGGGCAGTTGCAGCACCGCATCGCCCACCACCACGACGCTGACCATCAACAGCGCCACCTCCTGGGTGAAGCCCTGGCGCAGGCCGTAGATCGGCAGCAGGGTCAGCATCATCGCTTCGAAGGCAGCGAACAGCATCACCGCCCAGGCAATCGCCGGCAGCTTGCGGCAGAACACCAGCAGGCCGCGCCCCGAAGCGCTGTGCGCATCCACCCTGGGTGCCCCGGTGCGCCCGAGCAGCATCAGCGAACCGCCGATCAGCAGGCAAACGCCCGTCCAGAAACCGGCATCGGTGGCCGTGCCAAGCGCCGTCAACAGCAACGGGCCGCTAAGCTGACTGAGGGCATAGCCGGTGCCGTACAGCGCCACCAGACGACCACGCCACTTCTCCACCGCCAGTTGGTTGATCCAGCTTTCGCCGAGGATGAACACCACGGTCAGGGCCACGCCGATGAACAGGCGCAGGCCGACCCAGACCGCGTAGTTCTGCACCAGCGCCAGCCCCGCCACCGATACCGCGCCCAGCAGCAAGCACAACTGCATCAGCCCGGTGGTGCCAAAGCGTGCGGCCAGACGGCCAGCCAGCGAAGCGCCGAGCAGCACACCGACGGCCGGAGTCGCCGCCATCACACCGATAGCGAAGGCGTCGTAGCCCCAGCTTTCCAGGCGCAGCGAAACCAGCGGCATGGTCACGCCGAGTGCCAGCCCGATGCTGATGACCGCCGCACAGACGGCGAAATAGGTGCCCCAACGCATTGGCGAATTCCTTGGCAGACGAGCCACTGCAAAGACAACGGCCGGGTTCCTCGGGAACCCGGCCGCAAGTGAAGTGTTTTAAAACAGATCTTCGCCCGGAACCAACTTCGATAAAGATCTCCTGGGCTAAGGCCAGAACCAACGACCAGCGGGAGTAACAGCCACAGGCTGGCCCGAAGGGTGAGCGCCAGCGAATAAGGCGCCCCGGAGCTTTTAAGCGCAGCGTACTGCAGTACGTGAGCATTAAAAGCGAGGACGCAACGCCGTATGGCCGACGACCAGGAGATCGCCCCGCTACCTTTACAGTTTGATCCAGGTGGACTTCAGCTCGGTGTACTTGTCGAACGCATGCAGCGACTTGTCGCGACCGTTACCGGACTGCTTGAAGCCACCGAACGGCGCCGTCATGTCGCCGCCGTCGTACTGGTTGATCCACACGCTGCCGGCGCGCAGTGCCTTGCCGACCAGGTGGGCGCGCGACAGGTTGCTGGTCCATACCGCTGCGGCCAGGCCGTAGACGGTGTCGTTGGCGATGGCGATGGCTTCGTCCTGATCGTCGAAACCGATCACCGACAGCACCGGGCCGAAGATCTCTTCCTTGGCGATGCGCATGGCGTTGTTGACGCCGTCGAAGATGGTCGGCTCGACGTAGGTGCCGCCGGTTTCTTCCATCACCCGCTTGCCGCCGGCCACCAGCTTGGCGCCATCGTCATGGCCGGCCTGGATGTAGCTCAGCACGTTGTTCATCTGCGTGGTATCGACCAGCGCGCCGACGTTGGTCGCCGGGTCCAGCGGGTTGCCCGGTTTCCAGGCCTTGATGGCCTCGACCACCATGGGCACGAAGGTGTCCTTGATGGAATTCTCAACCAGCAGGCGCGAACCGGCGGTGCAGACTTCGCCCTGGTTGAAGGCGATGGCGCTGGCAGCGGCCTCGGCAGCGGCCTGCAGGTCCGGCGCGTCAGCGAAGACGATGTTCGGGCTCTTGCCGCCGGCTTCCAGCCAGACACGCTTCATGTTCGACTCGCCAGCGTAGATCATCAGCTGCTTGGCGATCTTGGTCGAACCGGTGAACACCAGGGTGTCGACGTCCATGTGCAGGGCCAGAGCCTTGCCCACGGTGTGGCCAAAACCTGGCAGCACGTTGAACACGCCCGCAGGAATGCCGGCCTCGATGGCCAGCTGGGCGATGCGGATACCGGTCAGCGGCGACTTCTCGGACGGTTTGAGGATGATCGAGTTACCGGTGGACAGCGCCGGGCCAAGCTTCCAGCAGGTCATCAGCAGCGGGAAGTTCCACGGCACGATGGCGGCGACCACGCCAACCGGTTCGCGGGTGACCAGGCCCAGCTCGTCATGGGCGGTGGCGGCGACTTCGTCATAGATCTTGTCGATGGCCTCGCCGCTCCAGCGGATGGCATTGGCGGCGCTACCGACGTCGATGCTCAGCGAGTCGCTGATCGGCTTGCCCATGTCGAGGGTTTCCAGCAGTGCCAGCTCCTGGCCATGCTCTTCGATCAGCTCGGCGAAACGGATCATCACCTTCTTGCGCTTGGCCGGGGCCATACGTGACCACACGCCGGATTCGAAGGTGGCGCGGGCATCCTTGACCGCCACTTCGGCGTCGGCCTGGTCACAGCTGGCCACCATGCCGAGCAGGCGGCCATCGACCGGGCTGATGCATTCGAAGGTGGCGCCAGACTCGGCGGCGCGGTAATCACCATGCACGAATGCGCGAGTTTCGATGGTCAGGGTCTTGGCACGCTGTTCCCAGTCGGCACGAGTCAGGCTAGTCATTCCGGCATCCTCTCAATGGGTGGAAGCGGCGTCCGCGAGGGCGCGCACTGTCAATAATTCTGCAAGGCCAGATCGCTGGCCAAATCCTGTTCGACACACTAAACCAGAGGGCTGTGGCTTTTCAATATTTTTGACACAGCCCGGCAAAAGCCCTTGTCATGTTCGTTTTTTTAAACATAGACTGCTGCCACGACTTTCCGCGAAGGCCACGCTGGTCGCGCGGTTGCCGCCACCGACACAACGGAACAGCCAGATGAACATCGATCAGATCGTCGACTTCGCCCAGGCCGGCACGGCCGCCGAGCACTATCGCCCCGCACCGGAAAAAGTGCTCAAGGGCGACCCCGAGCAGAGCGTGCGCAACCACTACAGCAGCCCCTGCGGCCAATTCAGCACCGGCATCTGGGAAGGCGCCGTGGGCCAGTGGACGGTGAGCTACAGCGAGCACGAGTACTGCGAGATTCTCCAGGGCGTTTCCGTGCTACGTGATGCCGATGGCAATGCCAAGACCGTACGCGCTGGCGACCGCTTCGTGATTCCCGCCGGTTTTTCCGGCACCTGGGAAGTGCTCGAAGCCTGCCGCAAGGTCTACGTGATCTTCGAACCCAAGTAAGTACCTGACTGGAAAACGCCAGACAGGTTCCCGCCCCCGAATCCTGTTGTTGCTTGTCACCCTTTGGCCCGTCTAGTACGGGCCTTTTTCTGGGCAACCGACGGGGCTCGAACGCATCGCGTCACCGACGTTCGAGCGCATCACTCCGGCAGCCAATGCCAGCAACGCGAACAGGCCCACAGCGTGGTCCATGCTCAGCCAGCTCATCAGCAGGCCGAAAATCGGCGCCCCCAGCGTCTGACCGATGGCGATGCCGAGAAAGGCGACGGTGAGCCCGGTCGCGGGCCGCTCGGGAAGCGCCGCTACACCCCAGACCAGATAGATGCCACTCAGGGTAATGTAGGCCGCTCCGAACAACGCGCCGCCCAGCAGCGCCAATGCCGGCATGCTGCCCATGCCGACCAGGGCTATGGCTGCCGCCAGAGCGCCAAGACACAGACGATTCGCCCAGTCCACACCCAGCCGAGCGATCAGGCTGCCGGCACCCGCGCCGGCGATGCCGGCAGCACCAATCACCACCCAGAGCAACCCGGAACCAGCGCTACCCCAACCCAGGCGCTGGGCGACGATCTGACTACCGAACGACCACAACGCCGTGCTTGCCGCTCCCATCAGCAACGAAGCGACGACGAGGCGCTTCAGTGTCACGCTAAACAGCGGCCCGGCCTTGTCAGCCGGCACTCGCGAACCCGTGGCACTCGGCACGCAGAAGCTCGCAAACAACGCCAGGGCCAGTGCCGAGCAGGCGAACACGGCGTAGGCCAGGCGCCATTCAGCGCCTAGCAACAGCGCGACAGGGCCGGAGAGAATCACTCCGCCACTGGTACCGGCATTGATCAGGGTGTTGCTGGTGTCCTGCCGCCGCGGCTCTATCACTGCCGCCACTGCTGCAGCCATGGGCGGGGACGCCAGCCCCGTGCTCATCCCCGCCAACAATACTGCAGCAGCGAGCCACGCAGCTGAAGGCGCCAGGGCGATACCCAGCATGCCCAGGGCGGCAACCAGCGCAGCGCACACCGCGAGCGCCCGAGCACCGATGCGCTCGGTCAGTTGCGCGGCGACGACAATGGCCAGGCAGTAGCCAAGAAAGGAGCCGCCGGCGATCAGGCCACCGACAGCCTCCGGCAGCACGAGGTCAGCTTCGATCTGCGGCAGGAACAGGCCGAAAGCGAAGCGGGCGAAACCGTAGCACACCGCGATCAGGCCGAAGCCCGTGGCACTCAGATGCAAGGCGCGGCTCACGCCCGCGCTCGCTCGACAAGCAGTGTCGCAGCCCGACCCGCCGTGGCCACCGCCGCCAGGCCGCGGTAGCTGGCAGCCGCCGTCGCACCCTCGAAGAGAATGACGACCTGTTCGATCAGTTCCTCGTCGGGATCGGCGCCCAACTGCCGAACGAGAATCCGCCTGACCGTCTCGCTGAAACGTGCCTTATAGGCCGTCAGGGCATCGGTGACTTCCGTCACCGCGCTGCCAATCTCGCCCTGGGCACGCAGGAACAGGCAACCGCGCGTACCCTCCTCGCTCATCCAGCATGCCAGTGCATCGAACAGCGCCTCGACGCTGTCCAACTCCAGTCGCTGCAGGAAGCGCTGCCCGCGTGTCATCAACACGGCGGCAATCAGTTCGTTCTTGCTGCCCGCGTGCTTGTACAGCGTACGGCTGGACATCCCGGCGGCCTGAGCCAGGCGGTCCATGCCGGTTGCGTTGAAGCCCTGGCGGTCGAACAGCTCTTCGGCCACGGAAATGAGTTTGGCGTCTACATTCATGAAGCCAAGGTAAAACGATCATTTTACCTCGTCAACCAAGTATCAGGTATCAGACAAAAAAAGACCCGCACAGGGCGGGTCTTTTCATCAGCACGCAAAGGCGTGCTCAGCGTCCGGCTCAGGCCAGCTCGTCGAAGCACTCGGCGACGATGGCGATGCCTTTTTCCAGTTGCGCGTCAGGGATGGTGACGGGCATCAGGAAGCGGATGACGTTGTAGTAGGTACCGCACGACAGCAGGATCAGGCCCTTGTCGCGAGCACGGGCGACGATCTTGCCGACCAGTTCGGCCGCCGGCTTGCTGTGGTCGCCGCCCTCGAACAGCTCGATGGCGACCATTGAACCCAGGCCGCGCACGTCACCGATCACCTTGTGTTTCTCGGCGATGGTCTTCAGGCCCACCTTGAGCTTCTCGCCCACGGCGTTGGAACGCTCCAGCAGCTTCTCTTCATCGAACACTTTGAGCACAGCCAGGGCCGCAGCGCAGGCGATCGGGCTGCCGGCGTAGGTGCCGCCCAGGCCACCTGGGGCGATGGTGTCCATGATCTCGGCCTTGCCGCACACGCCGGAGATCGGGAAGCCGCCGCCGACGGACTTGGCGAAGGTGGTCAGGTCCGGCACCACACCCAGTTGCTCGGTGGCGAAGAAGGTGCCGGTACGGCCCGCGCCGGTCTGCACTTCGTCAGCGATCAGGAGGATGCCGTGCTGATCGCACAGGGCGCGCAGGCGCTGCATGAAGGCCGGCGAGTTGACGTAGAAACCACCCTCGCCCTGCACCGGCTCGATGATGATGGCGGCGATGTCCTGCGGCTGCGCGTCGTTC
Source organism: Ectopseudomonas composti (assembly GCA_946886245.1). Next base: position 20,149 of record CAMPIF010000002.1, read on the forward strand.
TTGAAGATGCGCTCGATGCTGGCGATGGACTCGTCCTCGCTCACACCATGCAGCGGGCACGGCGCCTGGGCGCGGTACACACCAGCGGGCATCAGGCCCATGCCAGCGGAGTACGGCACGACCTTGCCGGTCAGCGACAGGGTCATCATGGTGCGACCGTGGTAGGCGCCGGTGAAGGCGATCACGCCAGCGCGGCCGGTGGCGGCACGGGCGATCTTCACGGCGTTTTCCACGGCTTCGGAGCCGGAAGTCACCAGCAGGGTCTTCTTGGCGAAGTTGCCCGGCACGCGCTTGGCGATCTCTTCGCACAGCTCGATGTAGGGCTCGTACGCCAGCACCTGGAAGCAGGTGTGGGTCAGCTTGGTCAGTTGCTCCTGAACGGCAGCGATCACCTTCGGATGCAGGTGGCCGGTGTTCAGCACGGCGATACCACCGGCGAAGTCGATGTACTCGCGGCCTTCGACGTCCCAGACGGTGGCGTTCTCGGCGCGCTCGGCGACGATCGGGTGGATCTGGCCGACGCCGCGCGGTACGGCGGCGGCACGGCGTTGCAGCAGGGATTCGTTGGTCTTGCTCATGGTGTCCTCATGGCCGTCATCGGGCGGCTCGGTTGCAAGGAAATGCCCCTGGAGGTGGTTCGCCGCAGCATACGATGATCGACTGCGTCGGGCCGCCGGAGGCGGGGGAAATTCTGGCTCGCTACAACCGCGCAAGGCGCGTCGCGAGCGATGGCCGGGCTAGGCGGCGCAAGCGGGAAAAGCGGAGTTGGCTGTAGCCAATGAGCATTTTCCCGTTTGCGCCAACGACGTCCGGCCGAGTGCAGCAGCGACTAGATGCCGCCCAGGCACATGTACTTGATCTCGAGATAGTCCTCGATCCCGTACTTGGACCCTTCGCGGCCCAGGCCGGACGCTTTCACGCCGCCGAACGGCGCAACTTCGTTGGAGATCAGGCCGGTATTGATACCCACCATGCCGTACTCCAGCGCCTCGGCCACGCGGAACACGCGGCCCAGGTCGCGGGCGTAGAAGTAGGACGCCAGACCGAACTCGGTGTCGTTGGCCATGGCGATCACCTCGGCCTCGTCCTTGAAGCGGAACAGCGGCGCCAGCGGACCGAAGGTCTCTTCCTTGGCCACCGCGGCGTTTCTTGGCACATCGACCAGAATGGTCGGCTCGAAGAAGCTGCCACCCAACGCGTGAGGCTTGCCGCCAGTCAGCAGCTTGGCGCCCTTGCTGACCGCATCGGCAATGTGTTCCTGCACCTTGGCCACGGCCTTGCCGTCGATCAACGGGCCGGTGGTGGTGCCTTCGTCCAGGCCATTACCGATCTGCAGCTTGGCCACGGCGGCAACCAGCTTCTCGGCGAAGGCATCGTAGACACCGTCCTGCACATACAGGCGGTTGGCGCAGACGCAGGTCTGGCCATTGTTGCGGTATTTGGAAATCAGCGCGCCCTCGACCGCCTTATCCAGATCGGCGTCGTCGAACACGATAAAGGGCGCGTTGCCGCCCAGTTCCAGGGAGACCTTCTTGATGTCCTTGGCGCATTCGGCCATCAGCTGGCGGCCGATTTCGGTCGAGCCGGTGAAGCTCAGCTTGCGCACGATCGGGTTGCTGGTCAGCTCGCTGCCGATATCGCCGGCGCTGCCGGTAACCACGCTGAGCACGCCTTTGGGGATGCCGGCGCGGTGCGCCAACTCGACCAGCGCCAGAGCGGAGAACGGGGTCTGCGAGGCCGGTTTGATCACCATGGTGCAACCGGCGGCCAGGGCCGGGCCGGCTTTACGGGTGATCATCGCGGCGGGGAAGTTCCACGGCGTAATGGCCGCGGTGACGCCGATCGGCTGCTTGATCACGATCAGCCGCTTGTCCGGCTGGTGACCGGGAATCACGTCGCCATAGACGCGCTTGGCCTCTTCGGCGAACCACTCGATAAAGGACGCGGCGTAAGCGATCTCGCCCTTGGCCTCTGCCAGCGGCTTGCCCTGCTCCAGGGTCATCAGGCGGCCGAGGTCGTCCTGGTTTTCCATCAACAATTCGAACCAACGGCGCAGCTTGCCAGCCCGCTCCTTGGCAGTCAGCGCGCGCCAGGCCGGCAGCGCACGGTCGGCGGCCTCAATGGCGCGGCGAGTTTCGGCGGCGCCCATCTTCGGCACCGTACCGATGATTTCATTGGTGGCGGGGTTGTTGACCTTGATGGTCTGGCCGCTGTCGGCGTCGAGCCAGACGCCATCGATATAGGCTTGCTGACGGAACAGCTGGGTGTCTTTCAGTTGCATGGCAATCTCCTTGATTCCGACACCCTGGCATCGGACAGTTATTGGGCGCGATGGTTAGACCGCGACTTGACGCATAGTGGCGACCGCTGCCCTCAATACGCATCCAGCTCCGCGCGCGCATCGCGCGACACAGGGGAAAGGCGTTTTACCGAGAGCGTTTGAAATCTCAAACGAATCCTAGGGTCGTAACCGCTAAAGGGCAATAGCCTGTTCGAAAAAATTAACGAAATGCAGCACGAGCGACAGTTTTTACACAACACCCGCCCTTCTATAGTGGCTCACTCGTACAGAATTGCGAACGACGTACCGGCATGGACGCCCGCCCGCGAGATGCGTATGATTGCGCCCCGCAACGCACTCGTAGCTCAGCTGGATAGAGTACTGCCCTCCGAAGGCAGGGGTCGTGGGTTCGAATCCCGCCGAGTGCGCCATTTTAGAAGCCCGCCAACGTGCGGGCTTCTGCGTTTTTGTCGTTCCCTCGGCGCTTACATCGAGCCTCATTACCCCATAGGATTGGCGCCAGGTTATGTAGGGAAGACATATGGACATTCTGCTGCTGATCGCCGGCGCCTTCGTGGTGCTCTTCATCTATTGCTGGCGACGCTCGCGTCCTAGACCTCTAGCGTGCAAGAGAAAGCACAGCGGTCTGAGCGGGCAGGACTCCAGCCCAGGTTTCGGTGACGGGGGCTTCGATTCGGGTGGAGGTGGCGATGGGGGCGGCGGCGGAGGTGATTGACCTTCCAGCCTCGCCTCAGATCACCCCCAAGGTCAGCGCCTTCAGGGTCGCCGCCGCGCGCGTCGAACACTGCAGCTTGCGGAACACACTCTCGACATGGGTACGCACCGTACTCGGGCTGATGCCCAGGTCGCGCGCCACTTCCTTGTTGCTCGCCCCGCTGCTGATGCGCTGGAGGATCTGCGTCTCGCGTTCGCTGAGCAGACCGTTGCCGGGCTTGCTGACCATCGGCGCCTGTTCGCCATGAGCAGCGCTGATTACCGCCTGACAGGCGCGTGGGTCGAAGCGGCCTTGCTCGGCTTCATCCAATAACATGCGGGCGGCATCAGCGTCGCTGAAGGCCGCGCGCCAGGGGCGCTCGCCGCGCAGTGCCAGCCAGGCCAGGGCGGCGCTCAGCAGGCGGTGTTCAGGGCTCAGGGCGTCGCCACTCAACGAGCGGAAATAGCCGCTGCCATCCAGACGTTCGTAGGCATGCGCGGCCAGTTGTCCAGCTTCGTTCAGGCCACCGATCTGGCTGCAGGCGCGGTGCGTCCAGTAGGGCACCAGGCGCACCGCCTCGAGATCACCGTCGAGCAGCGGGCCGGGCGTACTCCAGACGCGATTGGGCACTGCCGCCCGGCCCAGGCCGTGGATCAGCGCCGCCTTGGCGAGCAGTTCGATGCGCGGCTCGGGCAACCCCCATAGTCGACCGGCGTCGCGCACCAGGCTCGCGGCCTGGCGTGAATAGCCGGCCAGCCAGGGCAGTTTGAGGTCGATCACGTCGCCCACCAGGGTCAGGGAAACCTCCGCCCCGCCGACAGGCTGCACGCCCTCGGGTGTGCGCAGCGCTTGCAGCCAATCCGCTGCGTGGCGGCTGAGCAGATCGACGAGAGCAGCGGGATAACGGCGATCGCCCTGAGCGCCGATCCATTCAAGCGCCGCGTCCAGGCCGTGGGCGCGCGAGAGGATTTCCAGGTCGCCCGCCAACACGACCTGATACACCACCGGCGGGATATCGGGGTGACGCAGGCCCAGCGGGCGACCGCTGCCGTCGAAGCACTCGAAGATATGGCGCAGACCTCGCTCGACCTCCACCCCCAGCGCCAGGGTGCGGGCGATATCGCCGGCGATCTCGCAATGCACCTGGGCCAGCGGCGTGGTGCGCAGCATGGCGCGTTGGCCGGCGGCATCCAGGGTTTGTGCCAGCATGGCGCGGCGGCCGCCGACGTCGTCACCGAGCAGATGCATGAAGCCATCGGCGTTGGCGGTACAACCGGACCAACGCAGCAGCGCCACCTGCCGGGCCGCATCGATTTGCGCCTGATCGCCGCCACCGGCCTGCACCAGCCATTGCGCCAGGCGCGCGGTACGCCGCGACTGATCGATGGGCTGGCCCATGCTCAGGTCACCGACCATGGCCAGCGCCAGCATGACGTCTTCCAGCGCGACGGCGTCATTCACCTTGCAGCTCTCCTTTATTTGCAGGCCTCGGATAAACGACCGATACCGGGACACCGGCGCATTATCGACACTGAACTCCCCCAAGCACAGGAGATTCAATCATGTTCAATACCAAGCCGCTGATCCTCGCCCTCGCCATCGCCAGCCCCTTCTTCGCAGTCAATATCCAGGCCGCCGACGCCAAGCCTTCGGTAGTGATCGTTCACGGCGCCTTCGCCGACGGTTCCGACTGGGCCAAGGTCGTGCCGCTGCTGCAGGATAAGGGCATCAAGGTGACCGTGGTGCAGAACCCGCTGACCTCGCTGGCCGACGACGTCGCCGCTACCCAGCGCGTGCTGAACAATCAGGATGGCGACGTGGTGCTGGTCGGCCACTCCTGGGGCGGCACGGTGATCAGCCAGGCTGGTGGCGACGACAAGGTGCGTAGCCTGGTCTATGTCGCGGCGTTCGCGCCGAATGCCGGCCAATCCACCGGCGAGCTGTACGGCGGCTATCCCACCGCGCCGGGCTCGAGCCAGATCGCGGCCGACAAGAACGGCTTCCTCTACCTGACGCCGCAAGGCATGGCCGCTGACTTCGCTCAGGACCTGCCTGCCAAGCAGACGGCGATCATGACCGCCACGCAAGGCCCGATCCGCGCGGCGGCCTTCGATGACCGCACCAGCGTCGCGGCCTGGAAGCAGAAGCCGTCCTGGTACCTCGTCGCCAGCGATGACCGCATGATCGTGCCGCAGATGCAGCGCGACTTCGCCAAGAAGATCGGCGCACAGACCACCGAGGTCGTCGCCAGCCACGTGCCGCAGCAGTCGCGCCCGGCCGATGTGGCCAAGGTGATCATCCAGGCGGTGGAGAAAACCCAGGCCGCCGCCAAATAAGGACGCAGCCGCCTGAATGAAAAATGCCGCACCCTCACGGGTGCGGCATTTTTCGTTGCAGCGTGCCGATCAGTTCAGCGCATCACGGCTGTGCACGCCGTCGACCAAGCGCTGGATGCCCAGCGGGTTGGCGTTCTGCAGGGCCTCCGGCAGCACCTCGTCCGGGTAGTTCTGGTAGCACACCGGACGCAGGAAACGGTGGATCGCCAGGGTACCAACCGACGTACCGCGAGCGTCGGACGTTGCCGGGTACGGGCCGCCATGGACCATGGAATCGCAGACTTCCACGCCAGTCGGGTAACCGTTGAGCAGCACGCGGCCGGCTTTGACTTCCAGCAGCGGCAGCAGGTCGCGGAAGGCGCTGAGGTCTTCACGCTCGGCGATCAGGGTCGCGGTCAGCTGGCCGTGCATGCTCTGCAGGGCGCGGGTCAGCTCGGCGCTGTCGGCGACTTCGACGACGATGGTGGTCGGGCCGAAGACTTCTTCCTGCAGCAGGTGATCGCCTTCGAGCAGCATGCTCACGTCGGCCTTGAACAGCTGCGGCTGCGCCTGGTTGCCGGCCTGCTCGTTGCCCGCCAGGTGAGTGACCTTGGCATGGCCTTTGAGCTGCGCCACGCCACCGGCGTAGCTGCGTAGGGTGCCGGCGTTGAGCATGGTCTGCGCCGGCTGCGCGCCCATGGCATCGGCCAGGCCGGCGACGAACTCACTGAACTCGGCGCTGCGAATGCCGATGACCAGGCCTGGATTGGTGCAGAACTGACCACAACCCATCACCACCGAACCGGCCAGTTCCTTGGCCACGGTGGCGCCACGCGCCTTGAGGGCGCCCGGCAGGACGATCACCGGGTTGACGCTGGACATCTCGGCGAACACCGGGATCGGCTGCGGACGGGCAGCGGCCATGTCGCACAGGGCGCGGCCGCCCTTCAGCGAACCGGTGAAGCCAACAGCCAGGATGGCCGGGTGCTTGACCAGAAGCTCGCCGACACCGCCGCCAAAGATCATGTTGAACACGCCCTTGGGCATGCCGGTTTTCTCGGCCGCGCGGATCACCGCATCGGCCACGCACTCGGCAGTGGCCATGTGGCCGCTGTGCGCCTTGAACACCACCGGGCAACCGGCGGCCAGGGCCGACGCGGTGTCGCCACCGGCGGTGGAGAAGGCCAGCGGGAAGTTGCTGGCACCGAACACGGCGACCGGGCCGACACCGATCTGGTACTGACGGATATCCGGGCGCGGCAGTGGCTGACGATCCGGCAGCGCGCGGTCGATGCGCGCACCGTAGAAGTCGCCACGACGCAGCACCTTGGCGAACAGGCGCATCTGGCCACTTGTACGACCACGTTCGCCCTGGATGCGGGCAGCCGGCAGTGCGGTTTCGCGGCAGACCAGGGCCACGAAGTCATCACCGAGGGCATCGATCTCGTCGGCAATGGCCTCGAGGAACTCGGCGCGGCGCACGGCCGACAGGTTGCGATAGATCGGATAAGCGGCGGCAGCAGCCTGGGCGGCAGCGTCGACTTCTTCCGGCGTGGCCTGGATGAAGGTGTACGGCAGCGCTTCACCGCTGCTGGCGTCGAGGCTCTTGTGCTCCACGGTGCCCGCAGCGCGGCGCTCACCGCCGATGTAATTGTGGCCAGTCAGACTCAGCATGGCGTTCTCCTGTCAGTGGATGGCGAACGAGGCGCCACCGGGACATTGAATGAGACCCGGCTGCGGTGCCGGGATCCACAACCGCCTAAGCAGTTGTAGGACGTATGATAAGTGACAACTAATCTTTTGTCCTCCCATACGACCGTAGAAGCCAGGGTTAAGTTGAAAATCTTTTCGGGGAGCCGCGCGGGCCAGGTAGAACAGGTGAACGCGTTCATCACGCAGAAGAGCGGCAGGCGCAGCAGCCGACGGAGGCGGTTCGACGCTCGAACCTGCTCGGTCGGCAGGTCAGGTATGGAAAGGGATCAATCGACTCCAGCGCCCGTCCCAGAGGGTGCGCACAGCCAGCGAATCGCCAGGAGCAACAGTGCTCACTCCGCCATGATCATCCGCGCCCTTTAGTCTCCGGCTCAGGCGCAGAGCCGGCCGTCAACGGCTGAGCATGAAGGTTTCGAACTCGAGATCGTCCAGCGCCTCGTTGAGACGATACAACCCGAGAAGCACGCACAGCAGCAGCGACAGGGTGAAACCGTAGCCGAAGAACGTCGGGCCAAGCATCTGGCTGAACAGGGTCAACGCACCGTTCGCCAGGACGAAGAGGACGCAGAGTTCGAGGACGATGGCGCGCTTGTCCAGGTAGAAGAACACGTTGAGCAAGGCCATGAACACCACCTGAATGCTCACGCCGATCACGTCGATGTAGAACAGCGGCAGGTAGTAGTGCGAGATGCCCAGCCAGGACAGCAACTGCGGCGCGAGCAGAAACAGCAGAACCAGAGTCAGCCCCTGCACCTTGCAGATTTCCATCAGGCCCTGGCGAATCGCCAGGATCATCTGCTCCTTGAGCCAGCCGATGTGCTGCAGGGTTTCCCCGCCGCGAATCGCGTCATAGACCCGCTCGTACCACTCGGCGAAGTCGGTTTCGATGCGCACCAGGAACACCGCCATGCCGGGAATGATCGACAGGTAGGCGAGGAAGATCGGCAGGTCATAGAGGATCGATGCGCGCAGCGGGCCGATCACGGCTTCGGAAGTCGAAGGGTTGAACCAGAAGATGAACTTGTCGATCCAGATGCCCAGGTTGTAGCAGAGCCCTGTCAGCAGCAGGCTGCCGAATACCTGGCGACGCTTGAGGAAATCGAACGCGACCAGGCGCTCGGCCGGGTACTCGCGAAGGATGTCGAAGAGGAAGATGAACAGCAGGCTGGAGTGACCGATCAGCAGGCCCAGCAGCAGGCCGTCGATATTGAGAAAGCGCAGCAGATAGGCCGAGGCGACCATCAGCGAGTAGCCGAGAAACATCACCCCGAGGATGCGGTTGTAGGCCTTCATCCCGGACAGGAAGATGATCACCAGCCACAGGTTGCACAGCACCACGAAGTTGGCCATCACCAGCAGGCGATAGGAAAACGACTGATCGAACAGCAGGCCCAGCACACAGATCGCCAGCAGCCCCGAGACGATCGTCACCAGCAGCAGGATACCCACCAGGTTGGGCAGGATCAGGTCCAGGCGCCGTTCGAACAGGCGGTCGGAGACGAAGCGGGTGAAGAACAGCTGCAGCCCGCCGGTAAGGATCAGCGACGTGGCCATCAGGTACGTCACGGTGACCAGAAACTGGCCGATCAGCGTTTCCGGCAGCACCGCCCCCAGGCTCAGCACGCCGATGAGCATCACGCTGATGATCGACAATACCCAGGGGCCGGAACTGATCAGGCCGGCATACAGGTAGGCGCGCATCGTCGATGTGTAGGAGTCCCTGGACAGGATCTTCCTCAGTTCAAAACCTATACCCGCCATTTACGCGCTCTCCGTGCCTTCGCGATACAACTCGCGATAGCGCGCGAGCATCAGTTCTTCGGTGTAGTAACGGCGCACGCGCTCCAGACCGACGGCCTGGGCCGCCTGCCAGCGCTCGGGATCGCGTAACAGCAAGAGGATGGCGCGCGAAGTGGCCTGCGGATCGGCAATCGCCACGACTTCACCCGCCGTGCCGAGCTGGCGATCCTCCTCGCTGGAGCCCTCGACCAATTCGCGGCACGACCCCACGTCACTGGTCACCACCGGCGTGCCGGCCGCCCAGGCCTCGAGTACCACCAATGGCTGCGCCTCGCTGATCGACGTCAGCACCATCACACCCAGTTGCGGCATGACTTCGCGCACCTGGCGAAAGCCCAGAAAGCGCACCTTGTCCTGCAACCCCAGGCTGGCGACCAGGCTGTGGCACTCGGCCGCGTAGTCCGGGTCTTCTTCTTCCGGGCCGACGATCCAGCCCTCGGCTTCAGGGATGACGCTGACCACGCCACGAATGGCGCGGATGAAGGTTTTGACGTCCTTGATCGGCACCACCCGCCCAACCAGGCCGGCCACTGGCGGCACGCCTTCTGGCCGGCTGAGCAAAGCCTGATCCCAACTGGCCAGATCGATACCATTGGGGATGACCCGAGTACGCTCCTCGGGAGCGCCGTCGAGCACCTGACGCCGCCGGTTGCCCTCGTACAGCGCGATGATCGAATGGGCGGATCGATAGGTGATCAGCCCGATACGCTCGAAGAAGCGAATCCACAGCCTGCGGATGTAGCTGACCTCCGCATCGAGGCCGGTGCTCAGGCGCTCGTCGGGGCTTTCGGCGATCCAGCCCGCCTGGGCCAGATCGATCTTGCGTTCCTTGGTATAGATGCCGTGCTCGCTGAGCAGGTAGTAGCAGCCCCAGCGGCGCTGCAGGACGCTGCCCAACATGCCCGCGTAACCGGTGGAGATCGAGTGCAGCATGCGCGCGCGCGGCAGCGTTCTGGAGACCTCGGCCAGCATGAACAGCGGCGCCTGCATGGAGCGCAGCGTCCAGAAGTAATTGACGAATGACGGATCGGCGCAGTGCTGGGTATAGCCGTCGACGATCGCATCCCAGCTGGCACGACTCTGCAGGAAAGCCTCACGGCCAATGCGCCCGGTAGCCAGGGTGTCGACGAATGCATCGCCCTGCTCGGCGCTGGGCTCCTCCGGGTTGTGCAGAAAACGGTGCACATCCAGCATCAGCTCGGCCAGCTCCGCGCTCGCCCGCGTACTGGTGGTGGGAATCGAACTCCAGGCATCTTCGAGAAAATGCTCCTGAATGTGCACCACGTTGTCCGGGATGGCGTAGTGGCGCTTGCCGTAAGCCTCCTTCTGGCCGCCGATGAACAACACCGAGAAGGTCAGCTCAGGCAGCCCCAGGATCAGCTGGTTGATCCAGCTCGACACGCCCCCGCGCACGTAGGGCCAGGTTCCCTCGAGCAACAGGCAGACATCGACGCTCTGCACGTCGGGAACAGCGGATTTCTCACTCATAACCAGTATCTTGCCAAGGCCGCGAAGGGGGGACGTTGCAACAGCTCGGCCGGCATGGTCGCCAGCATGTCTGGAATTTCCTCATAGCGTTGACGCAAGAATGCGATCTCGGCCCGATAAGGCGCCAGTTGCACTGCATCCATCCCGGCCTGTGCGGACTGGTCGAACTGCGCCAAGGCCTCGTCGAGATTGCCCTGCTCCATGGCGATGCGCCCGGCCAGCAAGTGCAGCTCGCCACCCGGGTTACCCTGCAGCGCCGCCATCACATGACTCCAGGCCTGCTGCAGCACGTGCTCCAGAACACTGCCCTGAGCCAGGCCGACATAGGCGAGTTCCCAGTACCAACGCGCCAGTTCGGCGTGCAGCGCGATCTTGCGATCCGTGCTGGCGCTCTCCATGTTTGCCAAAGCCTGTTCGATACGCTGGTTGATTCGGCTTTCACGTTGATCGAGCATCGAGTAAGCCAGCAAACGCACATCGTCGGATGGGTCGCGCAGCGCCAGCTTGAGAATCGGGATGGCCTCCTTGCTGCGCATGCGGCGTGTGGCGAAGATCGCCGTCAGACGCTGATCGGGATCAGGGGCATGACGCAACACATCCTGCAGCCCGCCATCGCTGAACATCAGCTCGCGCTTGCGCTCGCGGGGCCGGAAGGGCAGCTCGGGAACGGCGGTCGCCTCCCAGGACTGCACCTTGCGCTTGCGCGGCAAGTAGAGGGCCGGAAACAACGCCAGCGCTACGCCGATCATCCCGATCAAGGGGATGAAGAACGAGACGCTGAAAATGAACAGCAGGCTCCAGGGCAAGGGGTAGCGATAGCGGCGCGGCAGCAGCAGCCAGATCCCGGCAGCCAGCATGGCACTTCCCAGGCCATGCGCCGTGGCATAGAGCAACGCGGCCTGAGGAATCGGGAGATCGCTGACCGCACTGGCCCAGCTCCCGACCTCGAGCAGCGCGGCGCCGCTAAACAGCCACTTGCTGATCATTCAATGCACACTCGTTGAAGAGGAAGTGTCGCAATGCATCGCGCTCATCACCGCCCTCGAACAGGAACTGATGCGTCTGTATGCCCAGCGAATCAAGGTCTCGGCCCTGGCCGAAGCGTTCTGCGAAAAGCTGCCTGATACGCACCAGATAGCCCTGAGCGCCCTCACCCGAGGTCAGCGGCAACAGCACCAGCACGAGGCGACTGCCGCGCCCGTTGATGACCTTGAGCTGGACATCGAGACCGCGCTGGCTACCCTCCAGCAGACGCTGAATCTCTTCTCCATTTTCCTCGGCGAGTTCGAACGCATAGAGGCTGGCCGGCAAGTCGTGGTCGCGCGCATCGCTCAGCGAGCGCTTGAGCAATTGCGAGTAGTGCTGGGCGTCGGCGTCTGGCAGTTGCAGGGCCTGCGCATCGCTCATCAACAGGTCGGCGATATGCCCGGACAGAATCGCCAGCAGGCTGAAACTGCGCTCGTGGAACATGAAGAACGGCATCTGCTGAATCGCCAGAACGGCCAGGATGCGGCCTTCGGTGTCGATCAGCGGCACACAGACCTGCAACGCGGAATGCCGGGCGCCTTCGCCACGATCCAGCACCTCGGAGCGCACACTGACCAGTTCACCGCGCTGCAGGCACTGGCGCAACAGCACGTCCTTGCCATTGAGCTCGCCCATTTCCCCCAGCGTGGCCAGCGGTTGGGGGTCGACCTGAGCGTTGTCCATGATCCGATAGAGCCCCGCCACTCGCAGCGCCCCATATTGGGCAAGCAGGGAGATGACCGTATCGGCCAGGGTCTTCAGGGCGTCGCGATCACCCGGCAAGGCACGCAGCTGTTCGCGCAAGCTGAGCAGCGAGCTGCGCAGACTCTGGTCGTTGCCCGCCACGCGTTGTTCCAGACGGTCGTGCGAGATGCGCAGGATATGGTGGGAGCGGGTAAATTCATCGAGCCGCAGCTGGCGATACTCGTTGGCCAGACTGAGCCGCTCGAGACGACGCTCCCAGATGTCGCGAAACTCACCGACCAGCATGCTGCAGAGCAACATGCCGACGATGAAGGACGCCGGGATCTCCAGATAGAGCGCCCACCCCGACAGCCGAAACACGAACAGCGCAGCAATCAGCAATGCGGCACTGAACAGCCCCTGCAGGAATCCGTAACGAACGCCGAGCAGTATCGGTACGAGAATCATCCAGGGGAACGACGCCACCACGAGCAGGGGGTCGTCCGGCGATAGCCAGTAGCCGAAACCTAGGGC
>CAMPIF010000003.1 GCA_946886245.1 Ectopseudomonas composti
TTGCTCCAAATTAGAGAACTGCGCGAGCTGGGAAAGTAACTCCCGGTTGTCTACCGGCTCCAGCGGGTCCTGGAATTGCAGCTGAGACAGGAACAGCTTGATGAAGTCTTCCTGGTCAATGGTGTTCTGTCTCGTGACCGTTGTGTCGGCCTGATTGAGGATGCTACCGATGGCGTCTACTGGCATGGTGTCGTTCTCGCGAGTCAACGGGTAGAGGAACGCCAAAGCAAATGCCCGTTGAGCATGATGCGGCGCAGACAAACGCCCTGTGCATCGGCCATGCCGCGCAACAAGGCAACGAGGGGAGCCTGCTCCGCGGCGGGAAGGCTGAAATCGCGGATCCATGCGGTGCTGCCGTCACCGTCTTCGGTCCACCGGAGCAGGCGTTGCGGCCAGGTTGGTATGGGCAGCCAGTCGGGGGATGCAACCGTCGTGGGCGCAGGCGAGCGCCGTGCCACGTCGGAAGCAGTGGGGCTGGGTGCATGTTCGACGCCGTCTGCAGGCAACTCGCCTAAGGCCTGCGAAACGGCCTTTAAACGCGAGGCTGGTATCGCGAAGGTTTCGCCGATCGAAGCAAGAGCCGATGGCGCGGCGGGCACGAGGACCTCGTCCGTGGCGCGGATCCCAGGGACAGTGGCGGACGATCGGTAGGACAAGCCTGCGTTAGCAGCCAAGTGCCAGGGGCGATTGACGTAAATTACCTGCGAGTGCCCAACGGAACCTTCCGTCAATGGGACCTCAATGGCCGGTGGTTCGTCCTCGGTGCCGGCTAACCTGAGTTTGGACAACTCGCCTGCTCGCTCAGGTGAGCCCAGGGGTAGCATTGTGTTCGGATCAAGTGGAAGCTCGTGAACATCTCCAACGGCGATGGGTGGAAGGCCGGAAGAAGGTGCCTTGATGTCGTGCCCCTCAAGAAGCTCACCGATCGCCCGGAGGACCTCGCCCGCCGCGAGAGGCTGCTCGCGAGGGGCGTGGCCAGGAGCCACGACCTCGGGGCAGTCCCCTTCTGGGCGGTAAATCGACGGCACGGCGGGGCTCAGATCGGCGACGGTTTCGCTTTTCGGTGTGGAGACCGGCACCCCTTGGCTCGGCAGTACACATGCCTCCGTCGGCGAGCCTGCAGGCACCGCGCGAACAAGCCAAGCCGCAAAGTCCGCTGAGCGACGGCCGGCCCCATCTCGAAGAGCTGGGTCCAGCGGCAGCGAAATCCCCGCAAGAGAAACGGGTCGGCTAGTCACAAGCCTTCACCTGGCCTGCAAGCCACACATCACGCAGCTCATCAAAGCTCTTCTTTTCTGCAGCCTCCAACATATGAAGGGCTTCCCGCGCTTGTCGGCGCTCCGCGCTCTTTAGCGATGCCTTGGCTGCACGAAGACGCTCGATCGTTGCCTGAGTTTGCTGCTCACTTTCGAGCAAGCGAACCTGACGCTCGTCCGACATGGTTACGGCGTGGCTCTCCATTTCGAGGGCCGCTTGGTAGTGATCGATGTTTAGGGCGGCGGAGCCAAGTTCCGTCGATTTCCATGCGGCGATTTCGCCGACCAAGGAGACCGCCTGCTCATGCGCTTGTCGGGCGCGCATTGTCAGCTTGATTGCTTCACGCCATGCGTAGGCGGCTTTGTCTTCCTTCAAGCGCCCGAAACGCGCAAGGCGGCCGATGCGGGTGGCACGACGCGTCATGCTCCCGCCCCCACAGATCCGATGGCCGCGGAAAGCTGCGCGCAGGCCTGCGAGCGGGGGACGGAAATCCCGGAACGCTGCATCAATGCCCGGTCAAGCGCGGGTTTTAGCTCAACAGCGCGGTCTAGCAGCGGGTTAACTCCCGACTGGTGCGCGCCAAGCTCCACCAGGTCTCGAGATGCGTCGAATACGGCGAGCAATCGCCGCACTTCGCGCGCGATACCGAGTTCCTGCGCCGAGGCGAGGCTGCTCATTAGTCGGCTGGTGCTCTGCAAGATGTCAATGGAGGGGTAATGGCCTCGCGACGCCAGCTCGCGGGTCAGGACGATATGTCCATCCAAGATCGCCCGCATGTGATCCGTGATTGGCTCGTTCATATCGTCGCCCTCGACCAAGACGCTATACACGGCCGAGATGGCACCGCGACCCTGGATCCGCCCGCAGCGCTCCAGCACCCTCGGCAGTTGGGCAAATACTGACGGCGTGTAGCCGCGAAAGGTTGGAGGCTCTCCAACTGCCAGTCCAATCTCACGCTGCGCCATGGCAAAACGCGTCATGGAGTCAACTATCAACAGCACGGACTTGCCCTGATCGCGGAAGAATTCCGCCATGGCATGCGCTGCGTGCACCGCATGCGTGCGCACCAGCGCCGGCTGGTCGGCACTGGCTGCGACGACAACCGCCCGGCGCAGCCCCTCCTCGCCCAGCGTGTCCCGCACAAAGTCGCCGACTTCGCGTCCCCGTTCGCCGATCAGTGCCAACACCGTTACGTCGACTTTCATGTGCCGGGCCATCATGCCCAACAGTGTGCTCTTGCCGACACCACTGCCCGCAAACAGACCGACACGCTGGCCAACCCCCAGTGTTAAAAGGGCGTCGATGGCGCAAATGCCGGTTTCCAGCACCTCGCCAATGGGAGCACGCTCCATCGGGTTGATAGGTTCGCGATACAGGGGATAGTGTTCGGCCAGCCGCAATGGAGCACCCCCGTCGAGCGGCTGGCTAAACGCATCCACCACCCGTCCGAGCAGCTCGACACCCACCGGGATGGCCAAGGTCTGCCCGGTGGCGCGGACGACGCTCTCGACCGAAATACCGGCAACGTTGCCGTAAGGCATCAGCAGCACGCGCTCCTGGCGGAACCCCACCACTTCGGCTCTCACTGCCGGGCGTCCGTCGGAGGGCACCAGTTCGCACAGCTCGCCCAGGTGCGCACTCGGCCCGATTGACTCGATAACCAATCCGTTGAAGGCGACCAACCTGCCCTGCCTGCGAGCTACGGAGGCTGATCGAGCCGAAGCGACAAGCCGGTGCACAGGGCGACTCACGCGGCACCCACGGGGCTATCCAAGGCGGCGAGCAGCGCTTGCTTTAGACCCTCCAAGCGGACGTCTAAACCGCTATCAAACTGGCCTCGTGGACTTTCAAGCACGCATTGTCCGGGCTCCAGCCTGCGATCAAGAACGAGCGGCACGCCGAGCTCCGAACTACCCAACAAGGCGTAGTCCCGCTCGCCGACCCGTAGCGAGGCTGCCGGATGTCCGAATTCGCGCACGATCTCTGAACACATGGCCAAAAGGAGCTCGGAACGATCCATCCCCTGCCCTAGCAAGCGCGTGACCGCGGCAAATGCCACTTCCGCCGCCAACTCTTCGGCGCGGTCAGCGTGCTCCTGGACGGCGTGCGCTACCCCCTTTGCCAATTCGCGCAAAGCGGCCCGTTCACACTCCAGTTCGTCCAGTACGCCTTGATGACGATTTTCAAGCGACAGCCGGGCCGCCTCTACCTCCTGCTCAATCTTTTGCCTAGCCTGCTCTAGCCCTTCCGCACGACCTTGCTCGCGCGCCTGCTCAAACATGCGCACGCGTTGTCGCTCCAGGTCTGCGGCCGGGTCGCGCGGAGGCGCTGCCGGGATCGTTGGCATGCCAAGCGTCAGGCGCTGCCGAGAGGCCTCAATCTGCTCTGGGGCGAGTCGCTGCATGTCAGTTCAATCCCCGCGCAGAAACTTGCGCTTCTGCCAGAAGCGCTTCCCTAAGACGCTCGGGAAGCATCGGGCAACTGGCGAGGTCGTCCTGAACCCGCCGCGCTTTTGGTCCTTCCAGCAGGGCCAGCATGAAGCGTCGATCCATAGCGCTGTTTGCAGCGAACAGGCGGGCGGTCAAATCTGAGGGCAGCTCGTGAGAGATCGCAAGCAGGTCCTCAACAGTCAGCGCGGTGTCGCTGGTTAGGCCTCGGAGCTCCTCGGCGAGAAGCTCCGACATTACCTCACCGTCGACCCACCCCCGGGCCGCCAGCTGGTCGACCAGTGTCGAAAGCGGTCGCGCCGCGGCGGCAGGCAGGGTCGCCATTAGCTGCCGCCGATCTCTGGCGGACAGGGAGGCCAGATACAAGGCTGCTTTCCGCTGGCCGCGCGAGGCGCTCATGCTGCATCCCCCTCGGCAAGCCAGCTTCGCACCTTAACGACCATGGCCTGGCGCTCTTCATGACTGAGTGGCCTGGGTCCGCGCGAGCGCAAGCCGCCCAACGCCCAACCCAGCAGTAGCCCTGTTGCAAGCGCCGCGCCTAGCCATGCAATCTGCCACGAGGTCATCGGCCCGGTCGAAACCGCGACCTCGGCTACCTCGCGCTCGGCTTCGGCCTCGGGATCGGCGGTGGCCAGAAGCGGGTTTTGCGAAACTTTGGTCGGAGTCTGCTCCTCGGTAATGGCGCCGATCTCAAGCCTGTCTCCGCGCTCCAAGTCCAAGCCCGCGGCCGCGGAAACCAGTCGCTTGAGGCGTTCGAGCTGCATCGGCGCCAAGGTCGGCGGAACCAGCACGGCCACCGATACTCGCTCTACTTGCCCGGGCGCGCGTGAGAGTTCCTCGCGCTCGGTGCCATGAGCAAAGTCGACTTCATCCTGATCTTGGGATGGAGTGGCGTCGGCGGATCCCGCCGCGCCACCGCTACGGCTCGTTCGCTTGCGGGTAACCAGGCCGTTGCCGCCCTCGCCTTGCGGAATCAACCGCTCACTGACACGGCGCACTTGGTCGAAGTTAAGCCGCACATCGACCGACACCCGGTAGTTGGACAGATGAAATACCTGGCTGAGCAGGTCGCTGATGCGTTCGCGCAGTCGCTGCTCGTATCCCGACTGTTCCTCATTCTGGCTGAGCAGATTATTTCCCGCAGCGGCCGTAGAACCCCCGGCCAAGACACCGGTTGGCCCAAGTACCACGACAGAGGACGGCTCCAACCCGTCAACTCCAGAGGCCACGAGGCTCCGGATGCCCCGAACCTGAGCCTGCGTCAGCAGCTCGCCGGGTGCCATTCCGACTGCGACCGAAGCCTTTGAGGTGTCGTTTTGGCCGACGAACAGCCCCGGCCGACGGATGGTCAGGTGGACCCGCACCGACTCAACCCCTGGTAGCGCCGCAATGCTCCGTTCAAGCTCTCCTTGGAGTGCGCGCTGGTAGTTCACACGCTGAGCAAAATCGGTAACGCCAAAGTCGGAGTCGTTGAACAGCTCAAAGCCGACGTGGCCACCGCTCGGAATGCCGGCGGAAACCAGCTTCATACGCGTGTCGTAGACCTGATCCTTGGGCACCTCGATGGCGCCGCCATCGTCCGTGAAGCGATACGGCACCTTCCACGCTGTCAGCGACTGCGTGACTTCGGCGGCATCGGTCTCTCGTAGATTGCCAAATAGCAGTTGGTAGCGCGGCGTGAACAGCCACCACAGCACGAAGGCGGCGGCCAAAAGCACCAGCGCGGTTCCGCCCAGCAGCCCAAGCCGCGCAGCACGCGGCATATCATCAAGAAAGGCAAACATGGTCATGGGCTAGAGCTGCATCCTCATGACTTCTTGATAGGCCTCAACCAGACGGTTGCGCACTTCGACCATCAGCATCAGGTTCATACGAGCCGATTCCATCGAGATCATCACGTCGTGCACGGCCACATCCTGGCCGGCAGCCAAGGCACGAAGGTTCTGGTCGGCCGCCTTTAGCCCTTGGTCTACCTGAGAGAGCCCGGAGCCTACCAGCGCGGCGAAGTCAGAGGTCGGGGTGGCGACACTAGCCGAGACGAGAGTGGGGGTCGTCGGCTGGGCAACTACCGAGGCGATCGCATCAATGCTCATCCCTTAGCCCCCAGTTCCAAAGCCTTGAGCATCATGCTGCGCAGCAGGTTGAACGAACGCACGTTGGCCTCATAGCCGCGGCTCGCGGTCATCAGGGTTGTCATCTCCGTTACCAAGTCGGTCGCCGGGTAGTGCACCATTCCGTTAGCGTCCGCCATCGGGTGGCCGGGGTCGTGGACGGTCCGGGTGGCAGGCATCGTCGCGGTGTCCGCTATCGGGCCGGATACGTGGTCGGAAAATGCCGCCGCCTCCGCGCCAGCAACGGGGGCCATCGGCACATTTGCACTCGCGATGTTGCGGCTGGCAGCGTCCATGCGAAGCCGCTCATACCCCAGTCCCGCGCGGGCCGCCTGCAAAACCGATTCAATTGACATGTCAGCTCCGTCCGCTAATGGCAAGGCGCATCAGTCCGAAGTGGCGGTTAAGCGACTCGCTCAGCGCCTGAAATTCGAGCGTGGCCGAGGCCATGTCGGCCACCTGCTCATCGAGGTTGATGCCGCCGCTGGCAACGTCCGATGTGCGCAACCCGGGATCATGAACCGCTTGGGCAATCGCCTGGGACAATCGCCCGTTGGCATCCGCCGGGTCGGCAGCCACCTGGGCCAAGATCCCTTGGCTGCGAGCGAAATCCAGCCGTTCTGTACGTCCGCCTGGCGAGCTCGCTGCAGCGATGTTTCGGCTCGCGCATTCGGCGCGAAGCTGGTTTAGCCCCAACGCGAGTCGAACCGCCTGCGTGGTCAAGTCATGGCTCATATGCATGTCCTATTGGATGACGAGTTCGCCGTCGAGGGCGCCGGCGGCTTTGATGGATTGCAGCACTGCAATTACGTCGCGTGTCGGCAGGCGGATGCTGCGCAAGGCCGACAGCAAATCGGCCACCGTAGCCCCCTCGGGGACGTTTACCAGCGGAGCCGGTCCTTCATGGGTCACGATCTGGCTCTCCGGCACAATCGCCGTCCCGATGGTGTTTGAGCGCCCCACAACGAGGTTATCCGGCTGGCTCACGCGGTATTGCGTATTGATTTCCACGCGCAGGTCACCTTGCGACACACTGACCCGCCCGAGGCGAACATCCCCTCCGGCGACCACCGTCCCTGTGCGCTCATTGACGACAACGCGCGGTTTGCGTTCCGGCAAGACCGACACATTTTCAATACGTGAAATCTCTGCCACCAAGTTTGCCGGCACCGTCGGATAGTTCACCGTGACCTTTCCCGCATGGACGGCGGTGGCGTGCGCGCCAGGCAAGGACCGATTGAGGGCTTCGGCAATTCTGTTTGCAAGGCTAAAATCAGGCTCATTGAGCAGAATGCTCACCTGACGCCCATCCCCAGACACCTTGACGGGCGCAGCCTGTTCGACAGTAGCTCCCGAAGGGATGACGCCCACCGTTGGGTGGTTCTTCTGCACCGACGCGGTCAGTGCTTCGAACTGGTATCCCCCGACTGAGATCGCCCCCTGCGACACCGCATAGACCCTGCCGTCCGGGCCAAAGAGCGGCGCCAGCATCAGGGTGCCACCGTTGAGACTGCGCGCGTCTCCTGAAGACGAGACCAGCACGTCGAGCGGCTGGCCGGGCTCGGCAAAGGCAGGCAGCTTTGCCGTGACGATGACCGCCGCCACATTCCGGCTGGACAGGTCATCGAGGGAAACATTGACACCGTAGGTTCGCAGCGTGTTTGCAACGGACTGCAACGTGGCCCGGTTGCGTGCCGTATCGCCTGACCCTGCCAGTCCAAACACCAGGCCGTAGCCGGTGAGCACGTTCTCGCGCACGCCGGCCACCCGGGCGATCTCCTTTAACCGCACGTCGCCGACCGCCTGCGCCATGGCAGCTCCGCTTGCGAGCAGACTCAACGCGACGACCAAGGCCCTCACAGCAGACCCAACCACTGGAAGACCCGCGATACGATATTGCGACGCTGGGATTCGCTGACCACGCCCTTCCCGGCCAGCGAGAGTTCAGCTTCGGCAATGCGACTTGACCATACCGTGTTGACTGCCGAGATGTCTTCGGGCCGCACCACCCCGCTGAGCACAATGCGTTGCTCCTCGCGGTTGACACGCAGCAACTGCGTGCCGGCGATCCGCAGCAGACCATTTGGCTCCAAAGCCACCACGCGAACAGTAAGCTGAGCACGAAGCTCACCAATTCGACTGGTCTCAGCCGCGCCCTTGCTGTTGTTTTGTAGGCCCAGTTGCGACGAGTAGTTGGTGGACGGCGAATTCAGGGCGATTCCCAGGTCGGTATCGCGTTCCGATCCCGTGGCGGCCTGCGAGCGCGCGCGCGTGGTTTCCAGCACGAGCACCGTCAGCACATCGCCAACCCGGTGGGCGCGCTGGTCCGCAGCCGGCCCCCGAAATGTCGTGGGATCCACCAAACTCTGACGGGCCGGTGCTGGCGGGGCTACCGCGAGCCCGACGGCAACCCAGGCAAGCAAGCACATCAACTTGCGTGTGTCAGCGTTCAATGCGCACCACCTCATGGGAAACAACGCGACCCTTGACGGGCTGCTGGGAATGGTCGGGAAGCACATCGATCAACTGACCGACATCACCCTCGGTCAGCGCAGTGCCCTGGAGCGCCAGCCGGACTGAGTTGACGACCGCCTCGATGCCCACACGCTGCCTCGCAACCACCACGGGAACGGCCTCCAGATCCGAGGCCAGAGCGGGCTGACCGGCCCGCACGGCGCGCCGCAGGCGGCCAGCCGCGGGCAGCGGTGCACTCAGGGGAAGCTCGCCCTGAGTGCGAGCCAGGTCGACAGCCGCTTCCTGGGTTCGAAGCTGAGTTGCAGCCGTTGCGCGCGCGAAGTCATCGGAATAGACCGCTCCACGCATCGGAACAGACAGCCCCAGCCAAACGGTCACCGTCGTGCGGCGCTTCCCGTCTGCATGGAACACGGCCACCGCAACCGGCAAGCGCGGCCGAAGCCAGCGCTCCGGCGGCACCAGCGCGTTCAGCTGCGCATCCGCCCAAACCTGGGATGACAACGCTGGCACCGGGCCGACGGCGTCTACCACGATCTCCATGCCGGCCTCGCGTGCCCGCTGCATGACGGCCGCTCGGGCGGTCTCAACGGCGCGCACGCCCACCGGCGACGCTTCGGGTGCCGGCGCTGGCGTTGCGAGCGCGAGGCCAAGCCAAACGAAGAGTTGGAAGGCCATTGGTCAGCGGCGCAAGTTGTTGATGGTCTCAAGGACCTGGTCGGCAGCCTGTAGCACCCGGGCATTAAGCTGATAGGCCCGCTGCGCCATCACCAAGCTCGTCATCTCATCCACGAGATCTACGTTCGCCATTTCCAGAAAGCCCTGGTGCAACTGGCCAAATCCCGCCTCGCCCGGCTTGCCAAAGCTGGCGGCACCGGACTGCTCGGTGGGCGAGAACGCGTTCTGCCCGACCGAGGCAAGTGCATCGGCGGACGGGAACATGGCCAACTCCACCGCGCCAAGGATCGTGCGCTCGACGTCGCTTCCCAAGCGCGCAGTGATTTCTCCCTGAGGGGACACGCGCAGATCGATCGCATCCGGGGGAATTTGCAAACCCTGCGCCAGGCGCAGCCCATTGGCATTTACCAGGTAGCCCTCCCCGTCGACGCGGAATTGACCTGCACGCGTGTATACCTTCTCCCCCGTAGCGGATTCCAACTCGAAGAAGCCGGAACCTTCGATGGCTAGGTCTGTTGCCACCCGGGTCTGCCGCAGCTCGCCCTCGGAGAAGATCGTGCGCGTCGATAGAATTTCGGTGCCGTTGCCATGGAACTGTGGTTCGCCGGCCTGAGCTAGGTGGGATGGGCCTCCGGTCATCTCGGCGAAATTGACCCGGCTCTTCTTAAAGCCCGGGGTCTGCATGTTGGCCACGTTATTGGAAATGACATCAATCTGCTCTTGCTGACTGCGCAAGCCGGTGGCTGAAATGTAGAGAGCATCAATCATGGATTTTCCTTAGTTTTCGCCTAGACGGTTGATGCCGGTATCCATGGCCTTGTCGTAAATCGAGATGGCGCGCTGGACAGATTCAACGTGGCGAGTGAGTTCCATCAGCCGGATCGACTCCTGAGCCACATCCACGTTGGAATGCTCGACTTCACCCTGGCTAACCGACCCGGCAAACGCGCCAAGGGCGCCGTCGTATCGCAAGGCGCTGCCGACCGGCTCCAGCTGCCACGGATTAACTGCGGTAACCAGGCGCAATTTGTCGATGGCCCGCTCGCCAGACCAAATCTGGCCCTGTTCGTCGATTCGCACCGCCTCGGAATCGAGCTGGATGGGCCCCGCCTCTCCGAGCACGAGATCGCCGGAGGCCGTAACCAAGCGGCCCTCTCTATCAAGGCGGAAGCTGCCAGAGCGCGCCAGAAGGGTCTGCTCGCCATGCTGCACAACGAAAAACCCCTCGCCCCGCAGGGCCAGGTCCAGTGAACGGCCGGTGCTCGAAACCGTGCCGTCGCGCTGGTCTAGGGTGACGGCCGCTGCTTCGCCGCCGTCCAGTTGAGCCTGGAAGCCCGCTGTCGTGCGCTCCGCACGAAAACCTGGCGTGCTGGTGTTGGCTACGTTGTGGCTGATCGTATCCAGCGTGGCGATATCGGCACGCAACGATCGGCTGATGGCGAGAATGGTGTCGGACATGGCGTTAGGCTGCGGTGGAAACGGCGGCGAAGGAGCGAACGACGGCCGAGGTGGGCACCTCATTCAGGCCGAGGACGGATACATAGGGGAGCGATCGCTGCATGAGGCTTCGCATGGAGCGGCGAATCGGCGACGGACACAGCAAGATGGGCTGCAGGCTCTTGGACATCATCGCCTCCGACTGACGAGCGAGGTTCTTCATAAATCCATCCAATTGGGCCATGTCGGAGAACATGGGGGCCTTGGCTTCTGTCCCGCGCAGCGTTCCGAGCAGGCTTCGCTCGACCTCGGGTGCGAGCGTCAGTACATGAAGTTCCCCTTTGGGATCGCTCAGCTTTTGGCAGATGCTTACCCCCAGCCGCTCGCGGACGCGCTCGGCAAGATCCTCGGCCGATTTGGTCGACTTTCCGGCATCCACCAACACTTCCAGTATCGACTCCATGTTGCGGATGCTGACCTGCTCGCGCAGCAGCAGTTGCAGCACCTTTTGAACGTCCGAATACGACAGGACATTGGGGATCAGCTCGTCGATCAGCGATGCGTGCTGGTCGCGGATGCGGTTGACCAAGCGCTCGGTCTCCGCTCGGGTGAGCAGATCCGGCGCGTGGCGTTTGGCGGCTTCGCTAAAGTGCGTCATCAACACCGTGTCGGGATCGACCAGGGTGTATCCAGCGCTACGGGCTGTTGCGCGGTGCGCCTTGTCGATCCACTGTGCCGGTAGCCCGTAGGCCGGATCTCGCGTCTCCTGCCCCTCGAGCCGCGCCCGCTGGCCACCTGGATTGATCGCCAAAACCCGGTCCACTAGCAGCTCGCCTTGGCCCACCCGATTGCCGTGGACCAATAGCTCGTAGGCGTCCGCGGCCAACTCGGGCTTCGGGCCCAGGTGTACCTTGGGCAAGATAAAGCCAAATTCCTGGGCGAATTGCTTTCGAAGCGTGGCAATTCGGTCGCCAAAGTCCGCCCCTTCGCCCAGCAGAGCTACGGTCAATGTTGGGCCTAGCGCAACCTCCACCGGCTCGATGCGCATGAGCTGCTGCAGTTCCTCGCCGGGCTTGCCGGCCGACGAGGCAGTCTTGTCCTCGGATTTTTCTGGCGCCTGAGCACGGTTGCGCGACGAAACAAGCGCAATGGCCACGACCCCGGCCAGAACTGCCAGCACCGGGAGGATGGGGAAGCCGGGTAGCAGCAACAGCACGAACAGAGCCGCAGCCACCACCATGAGGGACCGTGGGTCGGCAAAGATCTGGCGGGGGATCTCCTTGCCCAACTGGGCATCCGCCGCCGCCCGGGTGATGATGATGCCCGTCGCCGTTGCTATCACGAGCGACGGAATTTGCGTGACGATGCCGTCACCGATGGTAAGCAGCGTGTAGCGCGATACCGCGTCGGTCCAACTCATGCCCAATTGGGCAATACCCACCGCCAGCCCGGCGGTGATGTTGATCAAGATGATGATGATGCCGGCGATGGCATCGCCCTTGACGAACTTGGTGGCGCCGTCCATCGCGCCGTAGAAGCTTGCTTCCTTCTCGATCTGAGCTCGCCGTCGACGAGCCTCATGCTCATCAATCAAGCCCATGTTCATGTCCGCATCGATGCTCATCTGCTTGCCGGGCATCGAATCCAGCGTAAAGCGCGCAGCGACTTCGGCCACGCGTTGCGCGCCGTTGGTTACCACAACGTATTGCACCACCACAAGAATGAGAAATACCACCAGGCCCACGACGTAGTTGCCACCGACCATGAACGCACCAATAGCATTGATCACGCGACCTGCGTCAGCCCCCTCAAGGATCAGACGCGTCGCCGAGACGTTCAACGCCAGGCGAAACAGCGTCGCCAGCAGCAAAATGGTCGGGAAGGTCGAAAACTTGAGCGGGGTTTCGGTGAAAAAGGTCGCGAGCAGGATCAGCAGCGCCAGGGTAATGTTGATCACCAGCAGAAAATCGAGGAACGGCGCAGGAATGGGCGTGAACAGCACCATTAGGATGCCGATCATCAGCGCCACCAGCACCATGTCGCGCTTGCCAGACCACAATTGGGACAGCAACTCCCTCATGCGACGGCCCCTGCAGGGCGCCGACGGCTGAAGAGCCAGCGATACACCGGCGCCAGCCTGGCGTACAGCTTCTCCGATACGGGATCGTTGATAGCGACGTCGCGATACAGGGCGCGCGCCAACGCCGGTGATCGGAGAGTAGGCACTCCATGGCGCTGCCCGACCTCGCGGATGCGCCGGCTCAGGAAGCCCGCGCCCTTGGTGAGCACGATCGGTGCGCGCATTGTGGCCGGCCGGTACTGCAAGGCGACCGCGTAGTGGGTGGGATTGATGAGGATGACGTCCGCCTCGGCGGCCTTCGGCACCGACCGCGCCTTACGCAGCAATTCGCGAATGAGCTGCTTCTGCTTACCCTTGACCTCGGGGTCGCCATCGCGCTTCTTGATCTCGTCGCGCAGTTCCCGCCGACTGGTGCGCATCTTGCGAAGAAACTCGCGCCGGGTCATCAGCAGATCCAGAAGCGACATCAGCCCCAGGATGACCAGCACATAGACCGACAGCCACACGAAGCCCGACCAAGCCACGCCCGGCAGCCGCTCAGGCGCAGTTCCAGCGACCGATGCCACCCATGGCTGCAAGCGGCCGTAGATGACCCAAGCCAAGGCGGATAGCAAGATCACCTTGAGCAACATCTTTCCCAACTCCCACACCGTGCGCAGGGAGAAGAGGCGCTTGACGGTCTGCGCTGGATCAAGGCGCTTGAAGTCCGGGCTGATCGGGTGAGAGGAAAACACCGGCCCGGTTTGAAATGCGTTTGCCAGCACTGCTACAACGATCAAGGCGAGCACCACGGGCATGAGCGCTTGCCAGACCGGAAAATAGGTGACCTCCATCCAAGCAACGAGCCCCGGGCCAAGGTCAGGCAGGCGACCGCTCATCAAGCATGGACCGAGTAGCCTCGGCGAAGGCCAGCATCAGGCCGCTCGCGGCCATGGCGAAGGTTGCCGCAAAGGCGATCAGGATGGCCGTGCCGACGGCGTCCGCGCTCTTTGCCACCTCGCCGCGCCTGCGCGCTTCCTCCAAGCGATAGTGGGTCGGCTCCTCGGTCTTGTCCTGGTCTTCGCTGGCCACCTCAGGCTCCGAAGACCGCGGGCACGCGGGAAAGTGTGTCGAAGTAAAGGCGGCCGACCAAGGCCGGCGCGAAGGCCAGCGTCAGAGCCAGGAGCAGCAGTGCTACCGCTACCTTGAGCGGAAGCGCGAGGAAGTACACATTGGCCTGCGGCATGGAGCGGGTCGCGTAGGCGATGCCGATATCGAGCATGAACAGCCCCAGGATCACCGGCGCCACCACCGCCAGCCCCAGCACGAAGCTGCGGCCGACCATCGCCAGCCAGGCGTCCATGTCCAGGTGCAGGCCGATGCCGCCGAGCGGCATGGCCAGCACGCTCGACGCAAGCACGCGGAACAGCAACACGTGCAGATCCAAGGTGAAGAACAGGACGCCCGCACCCAGCAGCACTACGGTTCCGAACAACGACTCAGGTTCGTGCTGGCCGCCTGGGTTGAACAAGGACGCGGCACTGAGGCCCGCTTGGGTGTCCGCCAGCCGTGCCGACATTCCAATGGCTGCCTGCGGCAACAAGATTGCCAGCCCCAGCGTCAGTCCGATCAGCAACTCGCTGGCGCAGGCCAACAGCAGGCTTGGCGGCCCGTTCGACCCAACGCTGAATGGCACCGGGCTTCCAGCCAGAACCGTCAGCCAAGCAAGCGCGAACAATAGCGTCAGGCGCACGAGCGCCGGCGCCGAACCGAAAGGCGACAGCGCTGGGATCGCCACAACCGGCAGATAGCGCAGCGCGGCGAAGAAGAAGCACGCGACCAGAAGTGCAAGCTCATCCATTGTGCTACAGCGCTTCGGCCACTTCGAACATGTGCTGTGCGAACTCCACCATCACCGCCAGCATCCAGCTGCCCAATAGCAGGCACACCAACCCGACCACGACAAGCTTGGGCACGAAGGTCAGGGTCATCTCCTGCACCTGTGTCACCACTTGGAGGATCGAGATCAGCAAGCCGACCACCAAGGTGGCGACCAGAAACGGGGCCGATACCTTGACGGACGTCAGCAGGGCCTCCGCCAGGAGGCGCATGGCAGTGTCGGAATCCATGGGTTACGCAGCTGGCGTCGAGAGACGGGCGCGTAGGTTGCGGGCAAACTCCGCAAGACTTGTGCCGGGCGGCAAAGCGCCGTCAATGAGCTTTTCCAGCAATTGCTCAGCCGCAGCCACTTCGCCCCGGTCCTGGAGGAGGATGGATCGCGCATACAGAGCCGTCGCGCACTGCGGATTCAGGCGCAGCGCGATCTTGATGGCCGCGTCCGCCTCTTCCGCCGCCCCCCTCAGAGCGGCGATTAGTGCCAGGCCACCGTGCGAATCGGCGAAATTGCGGTCCAGGTCGTAAGCGGATTGGTAGCTGGTCTGCGCTCCTGCCAGGTCGGCCGACAGCAGTTGCGCCCACGCCAGGGCGTGCCAGGTTCCGATATGGTCTGGCATGGCACGAACCGCCCGCTCGAGGAACACCCTGCCGCCCATCAGATCGGCACGCAGCATGCAAACCTGGCCGGCGCTTGACAGGGCACGACCGGAGTTGGGGTGGCGCTCCAAGGCTCGGCTCAGATGCTGGTCAGCGGTCTCTAGGTCGCGTCGCCACAGCGCCGTTGTTCCCGCCACCAGCAGCGCTTCATGCTGGTCGGGATGGATCGCCAAGGCCGCCTCTGCTGTTTGGCCTGCCTCGTCCGTGCGGCCTTCGTCCAGGAAGGCGAGCGCGCGAAGGCCGAGTGCAGTCGCGTGCTGTGGAGACAGGTTCAGCGCAACATCCAAGGCACGATGTGCTCCCGCGAAATCCTCCTCCATGAGGGCAACGCGAGCCCGCACGATCGCAAGCTCTTCGGAATCTCCGTGCCGCTCCAATGCCTGTGCTAGCAAGGCCTTTGCTTCCTCAGTCTGGCGGAGGCACAGCTGACTGAACGCGAGATCGTGCCAGAGGGCAATATTGTCGTGGCCCTCCACAATGAGCGCCCGCAGCAGATCCGCAGCATCTGCGTAACGACCTCGAAGCAAGCCGCAGCGAGCGGATCGGAAGCGCAGCCCCGGCGCACTTCTGCTAGCTTGGGGCAGACCTGAAATGACATCTTCCGCCCCCTCGTGGCGGCCCGCTAGAAGCAGAGCATCAACAGCCTCGCAGGCGAGCTGCACGTTGTCCGGATCCATCCGCAGGAAGCCCTGCAGGCGGTCGGCACGGTCATCAACGTCGGACATTCTGCAACCCCGGAAAAACAGCAACCCCCGCGACTAAACTTTCAAGTCGCGATTCGGACTATCAAGCAGTGAAGGCGTCGGCGGGTTGGGAAGGATTTTCGCGAACCCTCTCCCCGAGGACTCCGCTGCTCCCATTCATCGGACGCGTTCGTACAGCGCGGCCGAGCCTAGGAGATCGCCGTAAAAAACACAAGCCCTGCTTTTATGTGAAATATTTACGTCCCGAGAAATCAACGCGTTAAGAAAATGCGCAGGACTTCGGACAGCACATCGTAGGAAAATCCCTACAAGGTGCTCCGCTGAATATGCCTCATAACGCCTCAACCAGACGTCACGCCACGCACCCCGCCGTAACAAGGTCGATATCTGTCGCCTGTGGATTGAACGAGGCAAGTTGCCACACGTTCCCGGATCACGTAGCTAGGGGTTCGCAATAACTCGCGCCCAAGTGAACCAGCGGCGCGATTCCCTCACCCCTCCGCCACATCAGAGCACTCAATCTGTAGCGCCACGCTGCAATGCTGCGGCTAAATCATCAACCGTCTTGATCGGCATAGCCGACAAGCGGCTATAGGTTTGCTGACCAGTCTCACTAAAAGTTCTATCTGCACGATTCGACGGGTGCGCGAAATTAGCATCTACCACAGCTCCACATGCCGCCGCTGTTTGCAACAACACATCCCGGCATTACCGGCGGTGGATGGGATTTTTTCTAGTGCTGAATCAGCTTAGCTCACTACGAATGTTCCCTTCAGCAATTTCAAAGCCTCCCGCAAGTTGCTCATTATTGTCTGCTTCTCCGTGTCGGTTATTGGCGGCGCGGAATCCGGCGCCTTCCAGTTCGTCAACTCTGATGCGTAAACGTAAATCTTACGTGCTACGGGATCGTAGCCAACCGACACATCAACGGAACGCAGACCGTCCCTGTACTCCAGATAGTCCGGATGCTTGATCTGAATAACCACTCCAGTATCACTGCGGGCACCGCCTTCGTTCACCTTATGGAAGCTCATGGCTGTGTCCTCACTGGCAGCGGCATGTATTTGATGTTGGTCACGTTTGGATTCCGCAATAGAATTGGAAGCTCAATGCGCTGAAATACGCTGGTCGGAGATGCGCCCGAAGTAAACGCCGTAACCTGACCCGAAGCACCAGTCGCATATCGCGCAGATAGCCTCTCCCATGGCTGAATCGCCTGCTCATATTCATAGCGCTCAAATAGATTCCGCCTTAGAAGGTACTGCCCGCCCGGCGTTTCTTCAAGGCGAATATAGCCTGGGTTCTGCGCGATAAAATCGTCCGCTAGCGTTAAATTGCCCCCGCGAGCATTAGACCAAACGATGGCTCTGTCAGCAGGCGTCGAAGAATCGAGGAACGGGACGCGCTCATTAAGCGCATGAATCTCGAAATTGGACGAGGCCCTTGCCGCCGCGCTTTGGGCTACATTCGCCTCAACCCTGGCCCTGATCGCCGCCTGCGAGAGCGGACTGCTGTTCGGAACCGCATTAAGCGCCCTCAGCTCGCGAGAAACCATACCAGCCTTGCCCGCATTGCCGACACCACCTCCGTAAATCGTGGCGACTACACCGATACTGGCATCGGTCACCCGCATGCCATACTCGAAGCCGTCACCCCTGTCATAGGCAGCAATCGTTGTGCTGTACCAAGGCTTAAGAACATTCGTGACCGGATCATTGACGGCACGGTGCAGGCCCACGAGTGTCTGTAGTCTTCGCTGATTGACGGTTTCGGGGCTGACGCCATGTTGCCCGCTAGTCTTGAGATATGTGAGCATGTCCTGCATATCACGCGCCGGCTGGCTGCTGATGTCGTAAACTCCACCCACCGCTTCTGGGATCGCCTTCAAGAAGGAATATGCGCCACCAACCGCGGCCATGAGTGCAAATGTTGCGCCTTCATTGCCAACTTGAGGTTGCTTGCTCCTTTCATACAACCACCACTGCGCGTCTTTGTTGTAATCGAACAAGGCTTGAGGCGAAGCATCCAAACCTGGGAAGTCAAACGGCATCGCGCTACCGCGTTCTGCTCGGCCGATCGCGAATCTCAATGAGTTTGAATACAGCGCTTCGTATCCCGCAATTGCCAACCCTGAGTCATACTGCATGGAGTCGATGACCGAAACGGATTTCGGTACTGGATACCCCTTTGGCCCCATGTCCCAAAGGTTTGGGTCGTACACGAAAGAGCCGCGCACACCGGTAGCAACCGCGCCATCAGCAGTTTGTGTCGTGACGGAATCCCGCCCTGACGCGGCCAGGGCAGCCTGAATGTTTTGTAGCTCTTCCAGTCGCGCGGCCGATTGCTCTGCATCCAAAGGCTGCCGATACAAATAGGCAGGCAGCGCGCCAGCTGTTTGCTGCGCGTACTTCAGAGCATCGGCCCTCGGAATGCCGTCCCTGACCATTCCCTCATAGCTGCCACGCTGTTCCGGCGTCAGCGAGCTCAGCGTGCTAGCCGTCCGGGCTCGGCGAACTGCAGCGTTACCTAACGCATTGCCGAATGCGTCAATGCTGATTTGACGCCAGTTCGGCTCGCCCAGCCCAACGGCCTGTCGGACTCCTGCCGCCAGTCCTCCGTACGCAAGTCCTTGGATCCATCCGTTCGCGACCTGCCCCCAATCGGAGTTGGAGTTCACAATCTTAAGCTTATCGATCGGAAGCTTCGCTCCAAGGTAGGCGCCAACTGCTGTTGCGGCTACCGCCTTCCAGCTGAAATGCGCATCTCTGCCCGCAGCCGCGTTGGCTACTACGCCGCTGGCGTAGTTTCCGATGCCTTGGACCATCCTGCCAAGCGGGTTCAAATTGTTAGTTCCCGGGGTCTTCAGGTTACTGAACTTTCCGGGCTTCCCGAGATATGCACCTAGTCCCGCAGTGAGTCCAGCACTGACTGCATTGGATGCGATGCTCCTCCAACTGAAGCTGGAAACACCCAAACTGCTCCCGACGGCGCTTGTCACTGTGCTCGCGATCGCGGTCGAAGCTGCTGCACTGAGCCCCGTCGCGAGAATTCCAGTCCCGATCGCTCCTTCAACTGCCCTGCCAAGGACTGGATTTATTAGCGAAGCGATCACGATTACTGCTACGGAAAGAATGACCGCCATTGCCTTGCAGGACTGCGGCGGCGGCGGCTTGATGTACGGTGTGTTCGGCTCTGTTGGCCCGACTACCTCGGCCGGGTTATACGGCTTGAATGTAGCCGCATCGTTCTTGCTGGTGGTGACCTTAGGCGTCTTCAGTATTTGACCAGCAAAGATTGTGTCGTCGCTGACCGCATTTGCGTCAGCCAGGATGAACCACAGACTTGAGTTGCCGTAGACACGCTGGGCGATGCTGGCCAGGGTGTCACCGTCGGTCACCAACACTTCACCCGCGCCAAGATCGCTGCTCTCAAAGCCCGTCAGCAACTCGCCGACTTTCAGCTTGCCAGCCTTGTTGAGAATGGCCACCTGCTGGCCGTTGCTGTAGACAAAGCGCTGGTTCATGCCCAGCCCCTGCAGGCTCTTGCGCTCGGCCTCGGTCTTAGCAGACCACTGGGCTGAAGTGATGAAGTTGGGGGCCGGATTGTTGGACTCGCCCGCGTATCCATTCCCGGTTTGGGTGAACACATTGTTCTTCATCTCGCCGTCGCGGCGGCTGAGGATGCCGCCCTCGGCGTCGGTAGCGAAATACCGCTTGTAGATCAAAGTTGTCTTATAGTCCGACAACGGCGTCGTTTCGGTGAGGGTGAGGCGTCTACCCCAGGCGTCGTAGGTGCTCGCTGTCTCGCTGTCGCGGTAATTAGTCACGTTGGTTGTTGCGGCCACGCCGCTCTCCAGCCACATTTCTTTTCCGATGTAGCTGTGTGTGAACGTAGACGTAAAGGCAGCCTGGAGGCCGTAGGCAGCGTGCCAGACCTGATGCGTAATCAGCCGGCCACCGGCATCAAACGCCGTGTAGGTCGCTTGGGCCATTAGGTAGACGTCGTCTACATAGCCCGACAGGTCAGGGTTGCTATCGTTCTCGAACTGCGCAGCAATTTCGCCGCGCCAACGTTGTGTCCTCCCGAAGCTACTGCTCGACAACACCCGACCTGCGCTGTCGTACACATATGAGTCCCGGTGCTTTGTCCAGCCGCCCACCCCAAAGGTAGCACTATCATGACCAAAGTCAGGCTGCCCAATGTTGATGGCGTAAGTACCCGTCTCGGTATCGTCGAGCGCAAAATACTCGGTCTCAACGGTAACGTGCCCGGCCAGGTCATACACGTATGCCTTCCGAATTCCATTCGAGTTCTCTCCCTGCGCGATCTCGAAATATTCCTTCGTTACCTGGCCACGGTCGTCTACTTGGATTGCACCAATCTTCTTTGTCCCGGCATCATCAATCGTCCTGCTGGTTGCGTACCCTGCAGCGTTGTAGGCATACGCCCAGCTGTCCTTCCCAACAATATCAATTACGCCGTTTGCTAGCGTGCCGTTCGCAACAAGGACTCTATTTTCACCATCATAGGTAAACCAGAGCTCCTGGTGATTTGGCGTGCCCCCCGACCCGCCTACCGGCGTGGCACCCGGGCCGTAGCTTGTGTCAGCGGTAACCTTGCGCCGATTGCCGACGGCATCATAGGCATAGGTCACATCCAACATCCGGAAACTGCTAGCGGTGGTGTCATCCGACGTCACCCGCTGAAGCCGATTGAGAGCATCGTAGTAGCTGCGAGTCTCAACCGTAATCGCCTGACCGCCGCCATCCGTTGTCACCGTCTTCTCAAGTGTGCGGTTTCCGTTGGCGTCGTATTCGTAGGTATAGACCTTGGACCCCTCGGTAATGCTTCGCACGCGCCCATCGGCGTTGTAAGCAATCACCCGCGTGGCGCCGCCCAAGGTCTCTTGCTTGAGCTGCCCGCTGAGGCTGTCGTAGACGTAGCTGACGCTGGCGCCGGAGAGATCACTATGGGCGGTAACTCGCCCGAAGTAGTCGTAAACCCACGACTGAGACCCGACTGCCGTGCCCTCCGACGTCTTGCGGCCATTGCGATCATAGCCGTAGTTAGTCTGGACCCCCGTGGGCGTGAGGCTTTGCAGCAAGTTGCCCCTCGCGTCATAGACGTACTTGTGCGTGGTGTTGACGGTGATTCCGCCTTCGACAGTTCCGTTGCGCGCATCGGCGACGCTTAGGCGATTGCCATCCTGATCCAGGACGAAGCTTTGCATCGCCGTGGCCACTCTGGCTGTGCCAGCAAGATTGAGTCGAAAGTCACCCTGCTCTACGGCGCGCCCGCCCTTGTCATAGTCCAAGTAGGTCACATAGTGCAGCGCGTTCTCTGTTGCCAACTGTTGACCCAATGCATCGTATGCAAAAAACGACTTTGCGTTCGCTCCGTCGATGCGACTGGTAAGACGGCTCGTTGCGTCGTATGTAAACGTCCTGATGTGTAGGTTGGCGTCCTTTTCCTGGAGCAGGTTGCCCAGTACGTCGTAGGTCCAGTACGTGGATGGACGACTGGAAGCCGATACCCCAGCCTCCGAAACCACGTTTACCATAGGTGCCAGCTGGCGAAGCGCTTGGTTGGCCTCGTTGTAAATCCATTCCGTAACCGCACCTAGTGCGTCGGTCTGGGCAAGCACGTTGCCCCAGCGGTCGAGCTGAGCGCTGGTGGTTGCACTCAGAGTCCAAACCGAAGTGTAGGACGGTGCCGTCAACGCGGTTACGCGTCCGAGGCGGTCAACTGATTGGGAGTAGACGGCCGTGCGGCTTGTCGCGCCGTCAGTCCAATCTCGCTCCTCCCGTACCTGCACGCCCGCCAAGTTGTAGCTGTAGCGGCGATAGGTCCCCGATTCGGCATTGGAGCGCACGATCCTGCCGGCAGTATCGTACTCGTACATCGCCGCCGTAGCCGCATTGTTAAGTGCGCTTGTTTGCCAGGCCTTGGAGCTGACTTCGCCGAATGCGTTATACGCCGCCGCCTCGCTGGACTCGAGAACCTCAGTGCCGCCGCTTGGCGTGCGAAACAGGTTCATTGTGATCTGGCGCCCACTGGCATCGTACGTGTACGTGCTGCGGATGTAGGTGTTTGATCCGTTGCCGTCAGCGCGCCAGTAGAACTGCTCAATGATGTGATCCGCCGCGTCATAGCGATAATACGTCGTCTTGCCAGCCGCATCGGTCGAATACAAGACCCGACCTTGGTGGTCATACCGGGTTAGCGTCGATTGGTCACTCGGCCCCGTTGCGAGCGGAACTCCGCTTTGCAGGCCGTTCGCGAAGCGGTTTGACCAAACCACATTTCCAAAGGCATCGTAGGCCATCGCTGCAATTGGCTGGGCCATCACGTAGAGTTGCGGGGTGAGGCTCGGATCCAGTCTATAAGTTGGGTTGGCCTCCAAGAGAGCTTGCCAATTGGACACGAGAACCTGGCGGGCTTGCTCTGCCACCGTTGTTACGCGGCCGATCTTGTCGTAGCTAGTGGTCGTTGCCGTCGTGCCCAAGGCGCTGTTCACGCTGATGCTGGTCACTTGCCCGGCTGCGTCGTAGCCGGTGGTGGTCGTCACAGAGGCGGCCGAAGTTGAACCGGCAGCCAAATGGCGCCAGCTGACTTCCGTTGCCTTTCGGCCCAAGGAGTCGTATGTAAACGAAGTGGTCCGGTCGTAGCCTGTTGCCTCGCTGCCCGGATCAGGCAGGCCCGGAAGCACAGCCGTGCTCAGCCCGACCGTCGAGATGGCCCTGGCGTATTCCGTTATTGCACTTGCCTGCCCGAGAAGGTTGTAGGTCCAGGCCGTGACATACCCTTCCGCGTCGACGGACCTGATCCGTTGACCGACTTCATCATAGTAGTGGTAGGTTTCTGCCCAGACTTCTGCGTGCGATGCGTCCCCAGCGTCAATCAGCGTCGATTCCTTGACGAGATTGCCGATGGCGTCGAATTGGTACGCCGTTCGAGGCGCCGCCGAAGCCGTGCTGCCGTCGGCTCTGGTCCAGATCAGAGTGGACTGCTGGACCTCCACCTTGTTGCCGCGCTGGTCATACAGAAATGTAAGCTGCCTGTCCTGCGTCGGAGCCGGCGTTAGGAAGCCTACCGCCTCCATGTCACTGACGGTCAATGGCGTCCAGCCGCGACCAGCCACGTTCACGCTGGTGGCATACCGCGTCAGGCCAGTTTGCTCGCCATAGGCGTTATAGCTATAGGCCGTAACGTAGCCACTAGGATCGACCTCGTAGGCTAGTAGCCCGCGCGAGTCATACGTCTTGTAGCTATAGTTTCCTAGCACATCCCGCTGGACCACTGCGCGGCCGAGGGCATCATAGGCAACCGTAGTCTCCGGCTGGACTCCGACGGCAACGATATTGAGCGAAGTGTCGAGGGTGTATGCATCGGGGAAGATTGTTCGAATCTGCAAACCGCGGCTGTCATAGACATACTGCACTGTTCGGCGATCGAGAACGCCGGCGTCGGCGTTCTCGGTCTTGGTAGCCACGTTGCCAAATGCATCGTAGGTGTAGGAGGTGGCGATTCTTACCTCTTCGGAGACTGTGGCGCCCGTGGAGTCGTAGCGCAGAACCGATACCGTTGGGGTTAGCTCCTTTGTCAGCTGACCCATGCCATCGTAGAGGTAGTTCCAGGTAAAGCTGAGCTTGTTGGTATAGCTTGTGCGGTTTCCTGCAGCGTCATATCCGTACTGCTCGAAGTTTCCGAGGTTGTCGGTGGTGCGAGTCACCTGGCCGACTGCGTTGTATTGGTAGGTCGTCTTGAGCGCGGCAGTCCTGCCATCGACCCACCCCGCGAGACTCGCTTGCGTGTATTGCGAGACCCCGCTGACCGCCCCTCCGTATCGATACTCTCCGCTCAAATTTCCAGCGGCGTCATAGCGGTGCTCGCTGACGGCACCGGCGTCATCGACTGTGAAGCGAAGGCGACCCGTCCCATCGTATGCCATGCGTGTCAAGCGCTGGTTGACTGGCTGGTCTCCACCCGCTGTGGTGACGAGCGCTGCAACTTGCGCCGGCGTCAGCCAGAATGCAAACCCAATAGTCTTCGCATACTGGAGTTGCTCGGTAAGATGGCCGGCAGCGTCGTAGCGCCACTCGCTGACCGTGGCTTGGCCACCCTCGATCGCCGTCATGAGGTAGCGAACGCGGCCGACGCCGTC
Source organism: Ectopseudomonas composti (assembly GCA_946886245.1). The sequence goes on from CAMPIF010000003.1 coordinate 23,883, forward strand.
GAGGGACTGGTAGGTAGTCCGGTGTCCTGGGGCAGACGGGACCACATAGGTCCCCATGTCGTTGACGCTTAGGGTGCCAGCACCAAGACAGTCGCGCACGCTACTGCCGTTGATCGCTTGGCTGAAATTGAGGGCGCCAAAATAGTCTCGGCTGATGACTTGGCGCCCCGCCGCATCGTAGGCAAATGACTTGGCGTAGCCCGCCGCATCAATGATGTACTTGACCTGATTGGTTTCGTTGTAGACCCAGTAGGAGGTACGGTCGGCGGCGTTGTTCACCGTGGTTGGCATGGAGTAAGTCGCGGTGCCTGCCCACAGCTTGGCCTGCAGGGCGGTGTCAATAGCGACCGGGTCAGCATGCTCGCGGGAAGAGACGCGGCGCCCCGCGCCGTCGTAGGTGTACTCTGTCCAGCCGTTCGTTGCATCAATGGTGAAGCGCACGCGGCTTGCCCGATCCAGCAGGGTGTAGGTCTGACGGTCGGCCGCCGTCCAGCTGTTGGCCATGGCCTGATCGAGCAGGGTCATGGTCGTGCTGTCGGTTGCTCCCGTCCACGCGGTTGCGAACTGCCGGCTGGCGATCTCTCGGCCAGCGGCATCGAACCAGCGCCGCGTGACAGCGCCCGTGGCGTCAATCGTGGCAACAGTGCGTCCGGCATTGTCGTAGATGAACCGGGTGATGCTTCCCAGAGCATCGGTCTGCTTGATCATCCGCCCCGCGGCGTCGAAGACACGGGTGATCATCTGGTCTTGGCCGGCCGTAGCCGGCACTACGGCACCGAGGCTGGCAATAGTCGCCGTGCCCGCTTCCAGAGAAGCCAGAGCGGCCGGCAGGTTAGCCGCCGAGATCGGCAGTACGTACTGCTTCTCGATGGTGTTGCGGCCTGCAGCGTCGTAGGCGAAGGCTACCGCGTTGCCCGCCCCGTCGATGCGATAGCGCATTTGTCCATCGTTGTTGTAAACCCGGTACTCGACCAAATCGGTGGCCTGCGTGCCGGTGCTGGTGGCCAGGGTCTTAAGCTGTGCCAAGGTCAGGCTGGTGCCCACCCCACTCATGTTGACCAGGTTGGCGTACCGCCGCGTCTTGTATACCCGCCCGTTGGCGTCGTAAGAAGTCTGTTCCAGGTTGCCCGCGGGGCTGAGGGTGAAGCGCAGACGGCCGGCTTCGTCGTAGCCGTAGCGAGTCCAGTTTCCGGCCGCGTCCTGCCTGGCTATTACGTTGTCGTTGGCGTCATAGACGTAGGTGGTAGTGAGGTTGAGGCTGCCCGAGCCCCGGACTTCCGTGATCCGGCGGCCCAAAGCATCGTAGGTGTAAGCCGTCGTGATGGTGGTGGTGCTAACCGCGCCAACACCTTCGACCACCGTCAACTGCCGACCGGCGGCGTCCCAGGTGTAGCTTGTGCGCAGGTTCAGGCCAGCAGGATCGATCGCTTGCTGTGTGAGCCGCCCCTCGCGGTCAAAAGTGAAAGAAGTGGCGACACCGGTCGGGTCCGAGACACTCACGCGACGACCTTGACCGTCGTACGTGTAAGTCGTCGTTAGATTGAGCTTGCCGGTTCCCGCATCCTCGATGCGCCTTAGGACGCGCCCAACCGCGTCGTACCTGAAGTCAACGACATCGCCGGTGGCATTGAAGGTTCGGAGTAGAAGGCCACGCTCGTTGTACACGTTGTCCACAAGGACATTGCCCAACGGGTCGGTAACAGTAAGCAGCTGGCCGTCGTCATTGTAGGTATACGTGGTGGTCTGATTTGTACCATCCTTGACGGAGACGGTCTGGCCGTGCCGGCCGTAGGTGGTGACGGTAACCACCGCCTCTGGGCTCGTAACCGTCAGCGTGCGGCTGGCATCGTTGTAAGCCAGGTCGGTAACCTTGCCTAAGGCATCGGTCTGGCTAACCATCCGACTGAAAGCGTCATACGCCGAGCTCCACGTATCGGTTCGACCCTCAACAACTTGACTGTGGCTCACCTGACGGCCTAAGCGGTCGTACACAAAGGTGCGAACCGCGCCGTTACCATCGGTGGTGCTGGTGATGCGTCCGAAAGCATCGAACACCTGGCTGGTGGACCGTGCGAGTCCAACCACCCCGTAGGCATCGATGCGACTGGTCTCCAGACCACGCTTGTCATAGGCGTGTTGGATGGTCATTGCGGCCGAGGTGGACACGGCCCTCTGTTCCTGCAGTAGCTGGCCGAATGCGGTGTAGTTGTAGTTGTTGACGACGCCTTCCGCGTCCATGCTGCTTGTGAGCAGGCCGCGGCGGTCGTAGGTAAACTGGCGCCGAGTATCGCTCGCGGCCACAAATGTCAGCACGTTGAGTGCGGTCTGAACATTGGCTCGCGTCTGTGTGCCGGCAATCGTGATGCGCCCGGTGTAGGCAAGGGTGTCTGTGACCTGACCGAAGGCGCTGTACCGCGTCTCAGCCACTTCGCCTAGGGCGTTCTTTACGCCGCCGCTCTCGATTCCCCGGACGGTAAAGGTCAGACGGCCTTGTGCGTCGTAGAAGTACCACGTCTTGTTGCCACCCGCGCCGCCTGTTCCAAGCGCGTCGGTGCTTTCGATCCGCCTGCCAAGCAGGTCGTAGCTATGAGTGGTTCCGTAAGTGGCGTAAACCGCATTTAGTTCACTCTCATCCATGCCGGACAGCAGGTGCTCGCTTCCCTCCCCTCCCAGCTCTCCGATGAGGTTGCCGAAGACATCGTAGCGCCGGTTATTCTCGCGCAATTCACTGGTGCCATACCCAAATGCTGTCTTGATCAAGCGGCCAGAATCATCATAGCTAAAGTGCGTAGAAATACGCTCAGCCGTTGTCTGGGAGTCAGTAACAAAGACCGCGCTCAGCTCCACAGCCAACTGACCCAATCCATTGAAACTACGTTGAGTCAGCCGATACAGCTCCGCAGGCGCACCCGATGCAGAGGTTGCCTCCGCGCGCAAAGTTGCGAGGGTCTCGTTCCCGTCCAGACTGGTCAGCTGCCGTGCGTACTGTTTGACGGCTCGCTGGTTGCCTTGCTCGTCATAGACATATTCGGTCAGATAGCCGTTACCGCTGGCCGCGGTGCCACTGGCATAGGCCAGCTCGGCCACGACCTGGCCTCGGGCGTCGTAGAAGTAGCGAGTGGCAGCATCGCTATTCGCCGCCGTGGGCCGCAACTGGGTTAACGTTCCGCTTGCCCAGTAGGAGCTATTTGTCAAAGTTGCATAGGCGACTGTCTTGATGCGGCGCCCACCAGCATCGTAAACCGTCTCTTTGAGATAGCCCGCCGCGTCCAAGACGCCCACCTGTCGCCCGGCGTTGTCGTAGAAGTATCGGGTTACCCGGGCGTCGGCGGCCAGTCCTCCAACCGCATTGGCGGTGGTCGAAAGCAGGCGCGAGGCACCATCGTAGGCATACGTGGTGACCTGGGCCGCCGCAGCCGTGGTTGCTGTGGTCTCGGTCAGCAGCCGACCAAGAGCGTCGTAAGTGCACGTCGTCGTTCGGTCATTGGCGGCACTGGTCGGCACCCATGCCTGGCTAGCCGTCGGCGAGGGGTTGCTCGCGGCGAATACCAAAGTGTCCTTGGTCACCGCGCCGCTGCTAAGCCAGCCGCTCGTATCGACCTTGGTCGCGTACTGTGTGGTCTGCTGGATCCGGCCCAGGCCGTCGTAGGCATAGGCGATGACGGCTCCGACCGCATCGACCTGCGCTGTCAGCCGACCCGTTGCGTCGTAGAAGAAGTACGTTCTACCACCTGCCGCGTCCTCGCTGGCGCGCAGCCGCCCGGTCGCATCGTAGTAGTTGAGCGACGTACGATTGACCGTGGCGCCAGAGACCGTGCCCACTTCACTAGCAGAGGTCAGCAGGCCGGCCTTGTTGCGGGTCTCAGTGCGCACCGCCCCGCTGTCGAGCGTCACCCGCAGCTGGTTGGCGGTGTCCAGGTAGGCGTACTGCGTGAGGAGCGTTGCCCCGTCCCAGGTGGCACCCGAGCCGGTCTGGGCAGTGGCGGCATCGCGCTGCAATACCGTCAGCAACCTGCCCATGCCGTCGTAGACATAGTCGGTGACCTCGCTAGTGACAGGAGCCGCCGTACCAGTGTTGGCGACTGCCCGCCCTGCTCCGTGCACCAGGATCTTCTGCAGCAGCTGATTGTGGGCATCGTAGGTGAACCACGTGATATCGGTGTAGGCATCCAGCGTCCCATTGCCGCTGGCATCCACGGTGGCATAGTCCGTCACCGAGCTCACCCGTCCTTTGACGTCGTACCGGTACTCAGTTAGCTGGCTGCTGGCCTTCTGGGTGGTCGTCGCCCAGCTGGTGAGGGCGCTCAAGGTGTAGGCGCCGCTGTAGCTCGCCCCAGTGTAAAGTCGCTCCGCGTAAGCCTGACCAATGGAGTAGCTGGAAGTACTGTAATTCCACTCTCGAACTGCCCCGGTTGCATCGACCACGAACCGCACGCGATTCTGGGCGTCATAGATGAAGTTGGTGGTCAGCCCACCGGTCGGGGCGCTGGCCCCCGGTCCGTCACTGTCCAGGCCGGTGTAGACCGTCTCAGTCAGCACCTGATTGGCGGAGTTGTATGTTTTTTGCACCGCCGTGGCCGTGTTCGAGCCCCCGCTGGTGCGCTGCCACTGCCACAGCAAGTTGCCGCTGGCGTCGTAGCTGAAATCCGAGCGAGACAGCACCGTGCCGGCCCGTTGCACTTCGATCGACTTAACGTTTCCTGCCCCACCTGAATCTCCCGCGGAGGTGTAGGCGTATGTCGTCGTAGTGCGTTGTCCGGATATGGCGGGCTCAAGCACCGCGGTCAGCTGCTTGTTGGCGTCATACTGGTAGGTCCAGGTCCGCCCCGCCGCATCGGTGACGTCGGTGGAATTGGCGTTGTAGGTGAAGGTGACGGTCTGCAGCGAACCGTCCGAGGCGCTCCCTTGCTTCACTGTGGCTATACGGTTGCTAGCGTCGTAGGTGTATGCGACTGTCGCCCCGTCACTGGTGGTGACCGAAGCAATGCGCAGGTCGCTGGCACTCGCCGTGACGTAGGTGTAGGTGGCTCGGAAGGCGGTCGCCGTGCCGCTGTCATAGGCTGCGCCGCTCGTCGAGAGATTGGCCGTCAGCTGGTGCTCCGCCCATGCCAAGCGGCCATAGGTGTCATAGCTATAGGTTACTTGGCCCTTGGTGGCCCCGCCTTCCTGGGTGCTGATCGTGGACAGCCGGCCGGAGCCATCGTAGGTGTAAATGAAGCCGTCGGGCGTTCCACTCCCGTCGTTGGAGAGCACTTTCCAGACCCGGTTACTGCCGTCGTAGCTCACGGTGTACTGCGCCGGCGTGGTGCCGTCGCTGGTCAGGTCGCGGATGCGGGTTAAATACGCCGTCACCGTGGAGAGCTGGGTTCCACCCGTCCGCGTGGAATACAATTCCTCGCGGCGAGTCGTGCCCTCGGTATAGGTCCAGGTGCCGTTGGTGCCGCCCGACCAAACCAAAGTGTCGTTCGCCCCGTCGCCATCGGTTGAAACGTACTGGTTGCTGGTGCCCGAATACTTGAAAACGACTGACTGGCCGTCACCGGTTTGCAGCGTAACCGTGCTGTTGACGTTGTTGAGGGATCCCGACAGGACCAACGAGCGCTCGTAGCCAGTGATGAAGCCGTCTTGGCCGATGCCTGAGACAGTGCCTTGGCTGTTGTAGGTTCGCAGCGCCGTGGCATCGAAACCCCGGACGCTGATCAGCTCGTCCCAGTCCTGGAGGATTAGGTTGCCGGTTGCGATGTTGACGTATTGGGATTCCCGGCTCTGGCCGATGCCCGCCTGGCCCCACAGACCCGTCCCCAACTGGGTGAACGAGGTGTTGAACAGGCCCAAACCATTTCCCGAAACGACGGCAACCATACCCTATCCCCTGTGCGGGCCCCCAGGGCACTCTGGGGGCTATCACTAGGGATTCCGGCGAAGGGAGCGGAAGTTTAGGGCAGCCGTACCTCTTTGGCTTTTGTGAAATATTTACGCAGAGGGAGGCGAGTTCTTGAGCTCACTGAGCAATGTAAGGAACTGGCCTTCATGCTGAGGGTGTCGTTCCAGGGTGGTCGTGATGGACTCCATCATCGGCTGCCAGTCGGGATGATCCCGAAGGGACGCACCGAACTCCCACAACAAGATGGCCCGGATCACGCGAGGCCGCGCCGCGCGGATCGCGGCGGGATCTTCAAGCGAGACGCCCTTCGCAATCTCGACTAGCTGCTGGCGCAGCACTCTTACGTCGCGCGGGGTAGCCGGTGGGGACGCATCCTTGCCAGGCGTCTTTCCAGTGGTCCGCTCGCTTCGTCGGCTCATCTCCGCCCGCAGGGCAGCGATGATGCCCGAAGCAGAACCGAGCTTGTCCAGCGGCACGGCGCCCTATCAGTTGGCCGACTGGCCGTACTTGGTGAGCTGCACGGGCATCGCAACAGCTGGAGTAGCCATTGACCCATCCGACTGAGCGAGACCCTGAAGGGAACCAATCAGGCGACGCATGTCCGCCTCCAAGGCCGCAATTTCCTGCGGGCAGGACAGGCCCAACTGGAGCTCGGCTGCGGCTGCTTGTGCGTCGTCCTGAGCAGTGGCGATCAGCCCGCGGGCGTAATGGCACAGCGCGTGCCCATCAGCCTTTGCCGCAAGCGGCTGCAGAGCAGAGCGCGCAGCGTCAGGTTCACCCCGAGCCAAGAAAAGCTGACCCCACTGGAAGCGCGCGATATCGAAATCGGGAGCAAGCTCGACGGCCCTGCCAAATCCGCGCTCGGCCTCATCGAGCATGCCCAACTGGGCGTGCTCGGCAGCCAGCAAGTAGGTGGCGAAGACGTGGTCAGGCTCCCGCTCCAGCAACGACTTGAGGAGGTCGACCGCCTCGGCTGTTCGATCTGCCTGGATGGCCTCAATCGCAATTCGAAGCATCTCATCAGCATTAAGCCGCTCGTACGCCATTTTTGTCGCTCCTCGGTGTCGAGCCCGCCCTGCTTTTAGGCGAGCCACATCAGCCATTCCTATGATCCACAACAAAGTTTAGCCTATTCTCCGACAGGCTATGTCAACGAGCGCAGGAGCTACCCGCCGCCTTCCCCATCGCCTCTTTCACTTCGAAGCCCTGTTTGGCCGAGCGGGCTCGCGCCGCTGCCCTCCAAGAATAGCGGCGCAGCGCCTCCGGCACGAGGCACGACCGAGAGGGCGCACGCAACTTGGGAGCCCAACCGCTTCGAACTGTTCTCGAGGACGAGCTCAGGCGGCCTTTTGCAGCGGGTAGTTGCGACCGACCGCGAACACCAGATTGAAGCGACGATGCGGAACGAGCGCCACCTCTACGAACCCCACATAGTGGGGGAAGTGGGTCACTGCTAAAAGCACCTGCATGGCCGTAACTCGCAGAGCGTGCTCGTCGCTGCATCCTAAGACGAGAGACAGCTTTGTCCTGGACAGCCTGTCGGCGTCCCGATGCAATGCGGCCATCGCTGCCAGCGCGATCGACCCCGCCCTATTGTCCGAAAAGCCTATGTGCGGGGGAGTATTTTTTGTGGCGGCATGGTATCCGACCGTCAATTCGATAGTCTTGAGTCGCTCCTGGGTGCTCAGAAAGTAGTTTGGCAAGCTGGTGCCGCGGCGCTCCTCAAGCACAACGCTGGTCAGGGCGAGCAGATCGGTAAATGGCGCATGCGCCCGCGTGGCCTTTGCTAAGGCCCGGGTCAGCCGGGTTGACTCGCTTTCTGAGAGCCGATGGTTGCAGAGGCGATCCAAGCGGGTGTCGTTGGCCCACGCTCGCATGGAAGGATCGTGACGGCTTGCTTGGATCGTGAGGCAATCTGCACCCAGACGCATCCCGTGGGCGGCGACTTGGCCGATGGCGTAAACCGGGTCGAAGGGCTGCCGCTCCCCTGCACGGATTGCGTAGATGGCCTCGGCTAGTTCTTGGATTGTTTCATGCACTTTCATTGGCGCCTCCGCTGGTTTGCCACCGCGGACTTGCGGTGGATCGGAGGCGAACCCTACAGAGTGGAACTGCGCGGTAACACGCCAAGCGCAAGCAATCCAGGAGCATTCTGCCCACCAGTTGCGGACAAATGCTGGACGAGTGTGGACAAGTCAGTTCGTATGAGGCGGACGTACGGTCGCGCACTTCCGACAATCGGAAAACTAGCTGATTCCAATAGACCAAGCCGGGCTGGATGGACAGAAAACCCTGTAGTTTCAATCGTTAACATCACCTTCTATGCAGTCCCAGGTGCGAATGAGTGCTCCTCTTCTAGGTTCGACGGAAGTCGGGTTTGGCAGAAAGTGCGCGAGGCGAATTCGGTCCACCGCTCCAATCGAAGGGCTCGTCCAGGCGAAAGAACTCTGCCTCGCCAAACGAAAGGATCTCCATCGCTCCCTCAACGTCGCCCGTTTTCTGCTCCCCGGCCCCTACAAGGTGCGTGTGAAATATTTACGTACGGCTGATGCTTTCCTTTGCGATTTCCCGAGCGTAGAGTCCGGCAGAGCGAACGAGTGGCACTTGATCTAGCTGCAGCAGCCTTGGGGAAGGCTGCTCCGTCGCACTGCAAGGGGGCGGCCTGAACGGACGCAATTTCTCAGTCGCCGTGTTCTTCGGCATGGCCTGCGCACTGTCGTGGTGGCCGCGTTTTGCGGCGGCCCAAGCCACCTGTGCGGCCCCTGCCGGCGACGTGGTAGCTGCAGTATTACTCCGCGCC
>CAMPIF010000004.1 GCA_946886245.1 Ectopseudomonas composti
GATGAAACCGAGGCAACTGGCGTTGATATCGAAGGCCGGGATGCCGCTCGCGCCAAGGCCCAGCTCGCGGTGAACCAGCGCGGCATTGCAGGGCATGCCCTGGTCCATGGTACCGCTGGCGGCGATCACGCAGTCGAGCTGGTCTGCCGTCAGACCGGCAGCCTGAAGCGCCTTGTGCGCGGCTTGTGTGGCAAGGCTGGCGGCAGTGTCGTCGGCAGCGGCAACCGCGCGGCTGCGTACGCCACTGAGGCGCTCGACGCTGCCATCGGGCAGACCGAGCGAATGGTCGATTTCGGCGCTCGTCAGACGCCGCTTTGGCAGGGCATGGCCGCTACCGAGAAGTGACAGGGTGCGCAGAGGTAAAGAGTCGATCGGCATGCACAATCCATTGTTCAGGCATCGGGAACAGCCCGCATGATGAACCAGCAAGGCGTTTACGCCTACTGCGCAGGCTGTTCAGTCACCTATTTTCGTGCGCCAGGACGCCCTTTTGCGAAGGTCTCGACGGCGGTTGTCCCTCTCGGTCAAGGAGGCGTCGCTCGCTTCCGTGGGTGCGCCCAGGAGACGAAACGGTCATGACACGCCCTGGGCCCAGGAGGGTCTTGGTAACTGTCGCCACCTTTTTTCTGTCGAGCGTTGGGAATTGTTTCGATTTTGCGTTATTAAAGGCTGCATCGTCCGCCTACCCCCGGAGCCTCCATGCCGAACCAGCGCCAGCAGGTGCGTACCCCGATGAAGTGCCGGATCAAGATCAGCCACCCCAACTTCGGCGAGCTGCTGGCGCAGACCCGTGACCTGTCCGATAGCGGCGTCTACGTGAAGCACCCGGACATGGCCAGCCTGTCGGTCGGCGCCGAAGTGATCGGCCAGGTGCAGGATCTGCCTTTCCCCGCCCCGATATTGAAGATGGAAGTGATGCGCGTGGATCCCGAAGGGGCCGGCCTGCGTTTTCTCGGCGAAGCCTGAACGGCGGTAGCCAGCCTGGACGTTCGTAACGCGTGTTTCGGCCAAGCATATGGCCGCTGGCGGGCATCGACACCCCGCGTCACTGCTGGCAGCACAAGGGCCCGGAACAGAACGCTGCCGAGCTGTTGCGGCTGAATCCGCTCCTACGGAAACTGCAGAGCACTTTGTTGTGGGAGGGGCTTCAGCCGCGATGCCCTGCAGCTCTGCCCCTGTCGCCGCTGAAGCGCCTCCCACAGGCCCGGGCTCGGGTCTCAGTTCGCCTCGTTGACTGCACTCAGAAAGGCCTTGGTGCGCTCCTGCTGCGGGTTGCCGAACAGCTGATCCGGCGTGCCCTGCTCATGGATGCAGCCCTGGTGGAAGAAGCACACACGGTCGGCGAACTCGCGGGCGAAGCCCATCTGGTGGGTGACCATCAGCATGGTCAGGTTGTGCTCGCTGCCGAGTCGGCGAATCACGTTGAGTACTTCGCCGCACAGCTCGGGATCGAGCGCCGAGGTCACCTCGTCGAACAGCATCACTTTGGGCCGCATCGCCAGCGCACGGGCGATGGCCACGCGCTGTTGCTGACCACCCGACAGCTGCGACGGGAAATGGCGCAGCTTCTCGCCCAGGCCGACCATCGCCAGCAGCTCCTCGGCGCGTTCGGTGGCTTCCTTCCTGCCCATGCCGAGCACCTGCATTGGCGCCTCGATCACGTTCTGCAGCGCGCACATGTGCGGGAACAGGTTGAAACTCTGGAACACCATGCCGATCTTGCCGCGCACCTTGCGCTGGTGACTGGCGCTGGCCGGCAGCAGACGCCCGTTGCGGCCGGGCATGTGGGTGAGCGGCTCGTCATCGACGGCGATCACGCCCTCATCGATGCTCTCCAGGGTCATCAGTGCGCGCAACAGGGTCGATTTGCCCGAGCCGCTGGGGCCGATGATCGCCACCTTCTCGCCGGGGGCGACGTCCAGGTTGAGCTTGTTGAGTACGGTGAGGTTGCCGTAACGCTTGGTCACGTCGGTGAAGCGGACGATGGGCTGGGGCATGGAGGAACTCCCTGCGGCGTCTGTAGAGTTGAGAAAAGCAGTCATCGGGCAGTGACCTCCAGGCGATCTTCCACGCGGCGCACGCACCAGGCCAGGGCCAGGCTGAGCAGCAGGAAGAAGATGCCGACCATGGTGATGGGCTCGAGGTAGCGGAAGCTCTCCGAACCGATGTTCTTGGCTTGTTGCATGATTTCCACCACGGTGATCGCCGACAGCACCGGGGTGTCCTTGAGCATGGCCACCAGGTAGTTGCCCAGCGCCGGCAGGATCGGCCGCAGTGCCTGCGGCAGGATGATCTGCCGATAGGCAGGCAGCGGCGACATGTTCAGTGCCGTCACCGCCTCCCACTGGCCACGCGGCACCGCATCGAGGCCGGCGCGGTATACCTCGGCGGTGTAGCAGGCGTAGTGCAGGGCGATGCCGAGGATGCCCGCCTGCAGCGCAGTCAGGTTCAGCCCGTAGTTGGGGAACACGTAGAACAGGAAGTACACCTGGATCAGCAGCGGCGTGCTGCGGATGAATTCGATCAGCCCGGCCACCGGCCAGGACAGCCACATATGCCGGCTGCGTCGGGCGATGGCCAGCAGCAGGCCGAGGACGATGGCGATGGCGAAGCCGGCGAAGGTGATCAGCAGGGTATTGAGCGAGGCCTCGAGCAGATCTGGAAGGATGCTCAGGGCGAAGTCCCAGTCGAAGAAATTCATTGCAGGCCTCCGCGCATCCGGCCACGGCTCAGGCGTTTTTCCAACAGGCGCATGCCGAGGTTGATCACCTGGGCCATGAGGAAATACAGCACCAGGGCCAGGGCGAATATCTCCAGGGTCATGAAGGTCGCCTGGTCCAGCTGACGAGCGCGGAAGGCCAGGTCAGACAGGGTGATCAGCGACACCAGCGAGGTGTTCTTAAGCAGTTCGATCAGCAGGTTGGTTCCTGGCGGAATCGCTGCCAGCAGCGCCTGCGGCAGGATGATGCGCAGGAAGCGTTTGGACGGATGCATGTTCAGCGCGGTGCAGGCCTCGTACTGACCCTTGGCCACGGAGCGGATGGCACCACGCATCACTTCCGCACCATAGGCGCCGATGTGCAGGCCAAGGCCGACGATGGCCACGGTGAAGGCGCTCATCTCGACGTTGAAGGGTGGCATCGGCAGCACGAAGTACAGCCAGAACAGCTGCACCAGCAGCGAGGTGCCGCGAAAGATTTCGATGTAGGTGATGGCCAGCCAGCGTAGCGGGCCAATCGGCGACAGCCGGCCGAGGGCGGCGATGACTGCCGAGACGATGGCCAGCAGCGAGCCCCAGAAGGTGACTTGCACGGTGACCCAGGCGCCTTGCAGCAGCAGGGGGAAAAGATCGGTCATGAATGTCTACCGCTCTATGCAGGGAAACACGCCACGCACCTTCGTGCGCGGCGTTACCCGTGCATTACTGGCCGCAGAGTTCGGCGGCGGTCTTGTCGGTGATGTTGGACTGATCGAAACCGAAGGGTTTGACCGTGGCCAGATGCTCTTCGCTGCCCAGCCACTTCTTCAGCTCGGCATTGACCGCATCGCGCAGGTCCTTGTCTTCCGGGCGGAAGGCCAGGGCGCCGTAACCGGTGTGGGCCGGGTCGTCCTTGAATTCGGCGATGGCTTCGACGCTGTCGCCGCCCTTGTCGGCCAGGCCCTTCATGGTCAACTGGGTGCCGACGGCGGCGTCGGCGCGACCGGCGCGCACGGCCTGCAGCTGCGCGGTGGTGTCCGGCACCTGGAGGATCTGGTCGTCGGTGATACCGGAATCACGGGCATAACCCAGGTTCACCGTGCCGGACATGATCGCCACCTTGGCACCGCTCTTGGCGATGTCTGCGTAGCTGTGCAGGTCCTTCGGGTTGCCGGCTTTCACCAGCAGGGTATCGGGCAACTGGTAGTGCGGGTCGGTGAACAGCACCTGCTTGCAGCGCTCGGGGGTGATGTACATGCCGGCGGCGATCAGGTCGAAGCGGCTAGCGCGCAGGCCGGGGATCAGCGAGCCCCATTCGGTAAGCACCGGGTTGATCTTCTCGACGCCCATGCGCTCGAAGATCTTCCTGACGATCTCCGGCGACTCGCCGGGGACGCTGCCGTCGAGAGCCGTCACCGCGTCGTAGGTGGCGATGGCGTAGCCGATGCGCACGCTGCTGCTGTCCTTGACCTTGTCCAGCGTTGAAGCCTGGGCGCCGGCAACGCTGGTGAGCAGGGCGCAGGCCAGCGCCAGGCGGCCGAAGCGGGAGGGGATAACGCTACTCATCTTGGTGTTCTCCTGTTTCTTGTAGTCCGCCAACGGCGGCGTGCTGTGTTAGGAGGCAGGTAAATCAAGAGCGTTGGTGGCGCTGTTCGCGCCAGGTGGTCATTCTTCTGCGGTGCCGAGGCACTGTTTTCCACCCTTGGCCCGAGCATACAAAGGCTTTTTTCGCTGCGGTATTGCACTAGGACAATTGAATCGCAATGCCTCACGCGGGATGCTTGAGCGCAGTCGCCGCAGGAGCCATCGATGCACAACTGGAAGAAGGCCCTGGCCAACGCTCGCCCGGGCGAGTCGAAGTACAAGCTGCTGGTCCAGGCGGTCGCCGCCGATATCGAACAGGGTACCCTGATCGACGGCCAGCGACTGCCACCGCAACGCCAGGTGTCCGATGCACTCGGCATCAGCGTGCAGACCGTGACCAACGCCTACAAGGAACTGGAGCGCCAGGGCCGCGTGCGCTGCGAGGTGGGTCGTGGCAGCTTCGTCTCGCGGCGCACCAGCGAGCGCGTGGCCACCAGCATGCTCGATCGCAGCGAGCAGGCGCTGATGGACTTTTCCAATGCGCGCATCCTGCACACCGATGCCCACGACCGCCTGTGGCGACAGACCTGCCTGGAGCTGGCGCAGGAGCCTGACCAGCCCTGGATTCACGCCTTCCGCCCGATAGCCGGCATGCAGCACCAGCGCGAGTCGGCAGTGCGCTGGCTGGCGCGCCTGGGCATGGACGTGGGTATCGAGGACGTGCTGCTGACCAGCGGCGCTGCGCACGGCATCTTCCTCGCTCTGGCGACGCTGGCCGGCCCGGACGACGTGGTGCTCTGCGAAGGCCTGACCGATCACGGTGCCATTGGCAGCTCGCAGGTGCTCGGCTTCACCCTCAAGGGGCTGGAGATGGATCGCTACGGGCTGAACCCCGAGCACTTCGAGGACATGTGCGGCAACGAGCGCATCACCGCGCTGGTCTGCACGCCCAACCTGAATAACCCCACCAGCGCGCTGATGCCCGACGAGCGCCGCCGCGAGATCGCCGAGATCGCCCGCCGCTATGGCGTGTACATCATCGAGGACGACGTTTACGGCCCGCTGCTGGCCGGCCAGCAGAGCACGCGGCCGCTCAGCCATTACGCGCCGGAGCTGTCGTTCTACTGCACCAGCATGACCAAGTCGGTGCTCACCGGCCTGCGCATCGGCTACCTGGTGATGCCCAAGCGCCTGGCCCTGCGTACCGAGAGCATCCTGCGGGTCAACAGCTGGATGGCGCCGTCGCTGCTCGGTGAGATCGCCACACGCTGGATCGATTCCGGCGAGGCCGAGGACCTGGTGCAGCTGCAGCGGCAATTGCTGGCCAACCGGCAGGCTTTGGTGGAGCAGGAACTGGGCGAGCACCTGATCGGCGCTCATCCCTATTCGCTCAACAGTTGGTTGCGGGTGCCCGACGGCTGGGAGATCGACGGCCTGTTGCGCGAGCTGCGTCGGCGCAACGTGGCGTTGACTTTGCCCGACCCATTCGTCCCGCCGGGCATGCCGAGGCCGCGTGCGGTGCGCCTGTGCGTCGGCGCCGAATGCAGCGAAGCGAAGATGCGCCAGGGCGTGCAGATCGTGCGTGATGTCTTCGAGCAGTACCCGAAGGTGCATGATTTCTAGTCGGCACGATAAGGCAAGAGCTTCGCGGCTGAAGCCGCTCCTACAGTTTCGCCCCTCATGCCGATCAGCCCCCTCTCCCGCTTGCGGGAGAGGGTTGGGGGGAGGGGCTTTGTAGCCCGGATGAAATCCGGGAGCGGTTTGCGTCGATGCGTAGGGTGCGCCGCGCGCACCGGCTGTTCGTCTCTTGAGATACCCGAATAAAAAATCGTCCTAGTACATTAAGTCGCTCAATTTCCCGCTCATACACTCGGCCGCACACCTTCACGGAATGTGCACCATGCCCTCCACCATTGCCTTCGATGATCTGCTTCAGGCCCGCCAGCGTATCGCCGGCCTGGTGCGCCAGACGCCGCTGGAGCATTCGCCCAGTCTGAGCCGTCTGGCCGGTGTGCCGGTGTGGTTGAAGCTGGAATCGCAGCAGGCCACCGGCAGCTTCAAGCTACGCGGCGCGAGCAACGCGGTGGCGCAGCTGGATGCCGAGCACAAGCGTCTCGGCGTGGTCACTGCCTCCACCGGCAACCATGGTCGCGCCCTGGCCTTCGCCGCCTCGCAGCAGGGCGTGAAGGCCATCGTCTGCCTCTCCGAACTGGTGCCACAGAACAAGGTGCGCGCCATTCGCGAACTGGGCGCCGAGGTGGTGATCAGCGGCCGCAGCCAGGACGACGCCCAGCTCGAAGCCCTGCGCATTGCCCGCGAACAGGGCGCCGCGTTCATCCCGCCCTTCGACCACCCGCACGTGATCGCCGGCCAGGGCAGCCTGGGCCTGGAGATTCTCGAGCAGTGCCCGGACGTCTGCGAAGTGCTGGTGCCGCTGTCCGGCGGTGGCCTGTTCGCCGGGGTGGCGCTGGCGATCAAGGCGGCCAGCCCGGCCATTCGCACCCACGGCATCAGCATGCAGCTGGGCGCCGCCATGCACGCCAGCCTGCAGGTCGGCGAGCCGGTCGAGGTGGAGGAACTGTCGACCCTGGCCGATTCGCTTGGTGGCGGTATCGGCCTGGACAACCGCTACACCTTCGCCCTCACCCGCGAGCTGTGCGATCAGCTGCACCTGCTCGGCGAGGCCTCCATCGCTCGTGGCATCCGCCACGCCTACCGCGAGGAGCGACTGGTGGTCGAAGGCGCCGCTGCCGTCGGTATCGCCGCCCTGCTCGACGACCTGATCGAACCCCGTGGCCCGGTGGTGGTGGTGGTCAGCGGCCGCAACATCGACATCGACCAGCACCTGCGTGTGCTCAACGGCGCCGACGCCTGAGGAACTCCCATGGCCAAGACCCTGATACTCAACCAGGCCGATCTGCGCGAGTGCGTTGGCCTCGACGCCGACAGCCTCGCGGTGGTGGAAAACGCCTTCCGCCTGCTCGCCACGGCCGCCGTGGCGATGCCGCCGATCCTGCGCCTGGACGTGCCCGAGCATAACGGCGAGGTGGACGTGAAGACCGCCTACCTGCCCGGCGTGGCGCACTTCGCGATCAAGGTCAGCCCCGGTTTCTTCGACAACCCCAGGCTCGGCCTGCCCAGCCTCAATGGTCTGATGATGCTGTTCTCGGCACGGACCGGCCTGGCCGATGCGCTGCTGCTGGATAACGGCTACCTCACCGCCGTGCGCACCGCTGCCGCTGGCGCCATCGCGGCCAAATGGCTGGCCCGCGAAGACGCCAAGGTGGTCGCCATCCTCGGTGCTGGTGAGCAGGCGCGCTTGCAGCTGCAGGCCCTGCGCCTGGTGCGAGAGGTGCGCGAGGTGCGTATCTGGGCCCGTGATCCCGCCAAGGCTCAGGCCATGGCTGCCGAGCTGGAGGACGCCCGCGCGCTGGACAGCCTCGACGCGGCGCTGGAGGGCGCCGATATCGCCATCACCACCACACCGAGTCGCGAGCCGCTGCTCCAGCCGCAGCACCTGCGCCCCGGCCTGCACATCACCGCCATGGGCTCGGATGCCGAGCACAAGAACGAGATCGCCCCGGCCGCGCTGGCGCGGGTCGATGCCTATGTCGCCGACCGCCTGAGCCAGACCCGCGTGCTCGGTGAGCTCAATCACGCCGTCGCCGCCGGCCTGGTGGCCGCCGATGCCGATTTCGCCGAACTCGGCCAGGTCATCGCCGGCCAGCGTCAGGGGCGCACCGCGCCCGAGCAGATCACCCTGTGCGACCTCACCGGCACCGGGGCACAAGATACCGCCATCGCCAGCCTCGCCTACCAGCGCGCCGTTGCGGCCGGCAAAGGCCTCAGTTTCGATTCATGAACCTGTGGGAGGGGCCGGGCGGCGCTCCGCTTTAGCCGCGATAAACCAATCGCGACCAAAGCCTCTCCCACAGTCCAAAAACCACGGGGATTCATCCATGTCCGAAATCGTCGTCAACCTCCCCTTCAGCCGGGAGGAATATGCTCAGCGCCTCGCCAAGGTCCGCACGGCCATGCAGGCCAAGGGCATCGAGCTGCTGATCGTCACCGATCCGTCCAACATGGCCTGGCTCACCGGGTATGACGGCTGGTCGTTCTACGTGCACCAGTGCGTGCTGCTGGCGCTCGATGGCGAGCCGGTCTGGTATGGCCGTGGTCAGGATGCCAACGGCGCCAAGCGTACGGTGTTCATGCAGCAGAGCAATATCGTCGGCTACCCCGATCACTACGTGCAGTCCACCGAGCGCCACCCGATGGACTACCTGTCCAAGGAGGTCATCGCCGCGCGTGGCTGGGACAAGCTCGCCATCGGCGTCGAGCTGGACAACTACTACTTCAGCGCCGCCGCCTACGGCTCGCTGCAGCGCAACCTGCCCAATGCACGCTTCGTCGACGCCACCGCGCTGGTCAACTGGCAGCGGGCGATCAAGTCGCCCACCGAGGTCGGCTACATGCGCATCGCGGCGAAGATCGTCGAGCAGATGCACGCGGCGATCTTCGACAAGATCGAGCCGGGCCTGCGCAAGAACGAGCTGGTGGCCGAGATCTACCGCACCGGCATCCTCGGCGCCGACGGCCATGGCGGCGACTACCCGGCCATCGTGCCGCTGCTGCCCACCGGCGCCGACGCCAGCGCGCCACACCTGACCTGGGACGACTCGCCGATGCTCAGTGGCGCCGGCACCTTCTTCGAGATCGCCGGCTGCTACAAGCGCTACCACTGCCCGTTGTCGCGCACTATTTACCTGGGCAAGCCGCCGCAGCATTTCCTCGAAGGCGAGAAGGCCGTGGTCGAAGGCATCGCCGCCGGCCTGGAAGCGGCCAAGCCGGGCAACACCACCGGCGATATCGCCCGCGCCTTCTTCAAGGTGCTGGAGAAATTTGGCATCCACAAGGACAGCCGCTGCGGCTACCCCATCGGTATCAGTTATCCGCCGGACTGGGGCGAGCGCACCATGAGCCTGCGCCCGAGCGACGAGAGCGTGCTGCAGCCGGGCATGACCTTCCACTTCATGCCCGGCCTGTGGCTGGACGACTGGGGCCTGGAAATCACCGAGTCGATCCTGATCACCGACCACGGCGTGGAAACCCTCTGCGACGTGCCGCGCAAGCTGTTCGTGAAGGATTGATCTGATCGTAGGGTGGAAAACCGCGAAGCGTTTTCCACCGATCCTGGACCTCAACGGTGGACAAGCCTTCGGCATGTCCACCCTACGTGGAATGTCGTCAATGACCTCTTTACGCGACAACCCCATCAGCCCCACGGTCGATTTCGACCGTGACGGCGTGCAACACGGATTTCTCAAGCTGCCCCATTCCCGCGACGATTCGGCCTGGGGTGCGGTGATGATTCCGGTCACCCTGGTGAAGAATGGCAGCGGCCCCACCGCGCTGCTTACCGGCGGCAACCATGGCGACGAGTACGAAGGCCCGCTGGCCCTGAGCAAGCTGGCCCAGCGCCTGCGCGCCGAGGACGTCAGCGGCCGGGTGATCATCGTGCCGTTCATGAATACCCCGGCCGTGCAGGCTGGCAGCCGCACTTCGCCGATCGACAAGGGCAACCTCAACCGTAGCTTCCCCGGCAAGCCGGATGGCACGGTGACGCAGAAGATCGCTGACTACTTCCAGCGCACGCTGCTGCCGCTGGCCGATGTGGTGCTGGACATCCACTCCGGCGGCAAGACCCTGGATTTTCTGCCCTTCGCCGCCTGCCACGTGCTGCCGGACAAGGCCCAGGATGCCGCCTGCGCCGCCGGCATGCGCGCCTTCGCTGCGCCCTACTGCATGCGCATGCTGGAGCTGGACGCGGTGGGCATGTACGACACCGCCGCCGAGGAGCAGGGCAAGGTGTTCGTCACCACCGAACTCGGTGGTGGCGGCAGCAGCACGGCGAAAAGCCTGGCCATCGCCGAGCGCGGTGTGCGCAACCTGCTGATCCACTTCGGTCTGCTGCAGGGTGAGATCGAGGCGAGTGAATCGGTGATGCTCGACATGCCGGATGGCGACTGCTTCGTCGCCAGTGAGGATGACGGCCTGCTGGAGATGTGTCGCGACCTCGGCGATACGGTGCAGAAAGGCGAGGTGATCGCGCGGGTGCACAGCGTGCGCCGCACCGGTGCGGCGGCTACCGAGTACCGCGCCAAACGCAGCGGCCTGCTCGCTGCCCGGCACTTTCCGGGGCTGGTGAAAGGTGGTGATACCCTGGCCGTCATCGCCGAGGTGGTGAGTTGAGAAACCCGACCTGCAGCCGCTGTGAAAGCACCTGGCCATGCTCATGAACGCCGGTAAGGCAGACGCTTCGCGAGCACGCTCGCTCCTACAGGCCTCGCATCGTTCCCAAGATAGGCGTACTGCCGATGCACAAGCTCGACCGCTATGACCTGAAGATCCTGCGCATCCTTGCCGAGGACGGGCGGATCACCAAGTCGGCCCTGGCCGAGGCGATCAACCTGTCGGTGACGCCGGCCTGGGAGCGGGTGCGCAAGCTGGAAAGCGCCGGGCTGATCAAGGGCTACCGCGCGCAGATCGACTGGGCAACGCTGTTTCGCAGCCAGCAGGTGCTGGTGGAAATCACCCTGGCTCGCCACACCGCGCAGGACATGCGCCGCTTCGAGCAGCGCCTGAGCGAGGCGCCGGAGGTGGGTTTCTGCTACGCCACCGGCGGCGGTGTCGACTACATCGCCATGATCCGCGCCCGCGACATCGACCACTACCAGCGCTTCATCGACCAGTTGCTGCTGGAAGACCTCGGTATCGAGCGCTACTTCACCTATATCGTGACCAAGACCATCAAGGCAGACACGTCGGGCGCGCCCACAGAACTGGACGACTGACGTACGCCACCATGAGATGTCGGGGGTTAGCCGCCTGCCGAGGTGACCGAGCGTTTCACTCCATTGGCTGCGGCGTAACCCACCATCGGAGCACCATGTTTCCTCGCCTGGTGGGTTACGCGCCGCGCCGCGATAGTGGGCATCTTCGATTCACGTTCAGCGTCGCTAACCCACCCTGCAGGCAGTGGCTCGACCGAGGGCAGCTTAACCGCCGCCAGGCCATCGCCCTGACCTTAACGGCCTGTGGGGCGGCTCAGCCGGGGGGCGCAGTTGGGCGCGAATGGTCGGCAATACGCAGGCATCAGCGGTAAACCGTTCGTCGACTCTTCTCGTTTGGAAATGAACCAAAGACTTTTCCAGGCAGTCCCTCTCCGGGACGGGCAGGCGGCTCGTTTCCGATTGCAATGCCTTGATCAGGAAGGGCTTCCGCGCAAAGGCCAATCACCAGGGTCACTGGGTTTGAATAAATTTTTAATGTCATTTTGCCTGGGAGGTGCTCTTTTACTGGGAATCTGTACCCAAGCCTCCGCCACGTTTCGTATCCACACCATTCCTGCCACCGCGCCAGCGGTCGCGCCCAAACCGGCCGGCGAAGTGATCGACCGCGCCCTCGGCGCACTGGGCACGCCCTACCGCTGGGGCGGTACCAGCCTGCGCCATGGCTTCGATTGCAGCGGCCTGGTGCAATACGCCTTCAAGACCCAGGACGACCTCGACCTGCCGCGCACCTCCCGCGCGCTGTCGCGCCTGGATGCGCCCTCGGTGAAGCGCAGCGACCTGCAGCCGGGCGACCTGCTGTTCTTCCGCATTCGCAGCCGCGCGGTGGATCACGTGGCCATCTACATCGGCGAGGGTCGCTTCGTCCACGCGCCGCGTCGCGGCACCAAGGTGCGCATCGACTTCCTCGACAATTCGTACTGGCAGCGGCATTTCCAGTTGGCCAAGCGGGTAGTGCCGCAGGCTTGAGTCTGCGACGGCGCGTTCAAGGTCGGCGTGATTGGCTGCCCTCTCCCTGCAGGGGCTCATCGCGCAAGACCATTTCTCAAGTGCACCGCATTACGCGAAGGCGCGACCTTTCATCCGAGCGGCGTGGCCGTCTGCGGCAAAACCTATCCTGCGGGTCAACAACGCGCTAGAATGCGCGCCGCTCGCGGCCATGTCGGCTGCGGCAGTGGGTTCCCTAACCCCACTCCATGAAAAAGGACATCGACATGACCCTGATTCCTGCGTCGGTCAGTCGGCCCGTGCTGGCCGGCCTGATCGCCTTCCATATCCTCATCATCATCGCCAGCAACTACCTGGTGCAGCTGCCGATCACCCTGTTTGGCTGGCATACCACCTGGGGTGCGTTCAGCTTCCCGTTCATCTTCCTGGCCACTGACCTCACCGTGCGCCTGATCGGCAAGCATGCCGCGCGCGTGGTGATCGCCCGGGTGATGCTGCCGGCATTGATCGCCTCCTACGTGGTGTCTGTGCTGTTCCATCAAGGCGCCTTCGGCGGCCTGGCGACGCTGGGCGAGTTCAACCTGTTCGTCTTCCGTATCGCCGTGGCCAGCTTCCTGGCCTACGCCTTCGGCCAGTTGCTGGATATCCAGGTGTTCGACCGCCTGCGCAAGATGCGCCAGTGGTGGGTCGCGCCAACCGCTTCGACCATTTTCGGCAACCTGCTCGATACCTTCCTGTTCTTCTCGGTGGCCTTCTGGCGCAGTGACGATCCGTTCATGGCCGCCAACTGGGTGGAGATCGCCACGGTGGACTACGTGATCAAACTGGCCATCAGCCTGATCCTCTTCGTGCCGCTGTACGGCATGCTGCTCAGCGCCATCGTGCGGGCGTTGCCGCAGCGTACCGCCACAGCCTGAGCTGAATCCGTAGCCCGGATGCAATCCGGGAATGTTCTGTGCCCTGCCCTGGATTTCATCCGGGCTACGCCACACGAGAATTCTCCTATTGCCCCGCCACCTTCAGAAAAAACTGCGGTAGCGCCTACCCGTCTTGGAAAAAACGCCAAGCAGCTCTTCCCTAGCATGTCTCCCATGCCCCACGGCCCGGAGACACCGCCATGCCCCTCGATCATCCCCTGCTGTTCAAATCGCTGTGCTATGTCGATGGTCACTGGCTGCACAGTGACGACGGCGCCAGCATCGCCGTGCACAACCCCGCCGACCAGAGCGTGATCGGCCATGTGCCGATGCTCAACCGGCAACAGCTCATCTGCGCCGTGGATGCCGCTCAGCGCGCCTTCGTCGACTGGCGCGAGCAGAGCCTGGACGCCCGCGCGGCGCTGCTGCGACGCTGGGCCGAGCTGATCCTGCAGCATCAGGAAGACCTGGCGCGCATCCTCAGCCTGGAGCAGGGCAAGCCGCTGGCCGAAGCACGCGGCGAGATCCGCTACGCCGCCAGCTTCATTCCCTGGTTCGCCGAAGAGGCGCGCCGGCTCTACGGTCAGACCATTCCCAGCCATATCCCCGGTGCTCAGCTCGGCACGGTAAAGGAACCGGTCGGCGTGTGTGCCCTGCTCACGCCGTGGAACTTCCCCAGCGCGATGATCACCCGCAAGGCGGCTGCCGCCCTGGCCGCTGGCTGCACCGTGGTGGTCAAACCGGCGCACGAGACGCCCTATTCCGCTTTCGCCCTGGCGCAACTGGCCGAGGAAGCGGGCTTGCCGGCTGGTGTATTCAACGTGGTACTGGGCGAGCCGCAGATGGCCATGGAAACCCTGGTCAAGGATGCGCGGGTGCGCTCGGTGAGCTTCACCGGCTCGACCCGCGTCGGCAAGCTGGTGTTGCAGGCTGCCGCCGAAGACGTGAAAAAGGTGGCGCTGGAGCTGGGCGGCAATGCGCCGCTGATCGTCTGCGCCGACGCTGATCTGGATCACGCTGTGCAGGTGGCGCTGGACGCCAAGTTCCAGACCTCCGGTCAGGACTGCTGTGCGGCCAACCGCATTCTGGTCGAGCGTCCGGTCTATGAGGCGTTCCTCCAGCGTTTCGCCAAGGCCGTGCGCGGCTTGCGCGTCGGCCCTGGGCATGACGCGCGCAACCAGATCGGCCCGCTGATGCACCAGGCTGCGCTGGATGTGACTGCCGCACGGGTTGCCGATGCCATCGAACAGGGCGCGCGCCTGCTGGCAGGCGGCGAGCCTCATGCGCTGGGCGGCTGGTTCTGGCAGCCGACCCTGCTGGCCGACGTTACCGACGGCATGCGCATCTACCGCGAGGAGAACTTCGCCCCCATCGCCGGCGTGCGTGCCTTCGACACCCTGGACGAAGCGGTGGCCATGGCCAACGACACCGAATACGGCCTGGCCGCCTACATTTGTTGCAACCGCGTGGATGTCGTCCACCCGCTGATCCGCCGCCTCGACCACGCCATGGTCGCGGTCAACGGCACCAAGTTCACCGGCCACCCGATCCCCTTCGGTGGCATGAAAGCCTCCGGCCTCGGCCGCGAGGGTGGCACGCAAGGCTTCGAGCCCTTCGTCGAAACCAAGTACTTCTGCATTCATCACCAGGGCCAGCGTTACCCCTGATGATCCAGAGTGCAGGTGGAAGTGAATTACCTTTAACGCTACCTCAGCGAATCAGATGGAGATCGCCATGACCGACTACCAGAACCTGTTCGAGCAGGACCGTGCCCACTTCATGCACCCGTCCACCCACGCCCACGATCACGCCAGCGGCGCGCTCAAGGGCCGCATCATCACCGGCGCCTCGGGCATCCGCATTCAGGATCATGAAGGTCGCGAGCTGATCGATGCCTTCGCCGGTCTGTACTGCGTGAACATCGGCTACGGTCGTACCGAGGTCGCCGAGGCCATCTACAAGCAGGCCAAGGAGCTGGCCTACTATCACACCTATGTCGGTCATTCGACCGAGGCCATCATCGAGCTGTCGGCGCGCATCATCGACTGGGCGCCCAAGGGCATGAAGAAGGTCTACTACGGCATGTCCGGCTCGGACGCCAACGAGACCCAGATCAAGCTGGTGCGTTACTACAACAACGTGCTCGGTCGCCCGGCGAAGAAGAAGATCATCTCCCGCCAGCGCGGCTACCACGGCTCGGGCATCATGACCGGCAGCCTCACCGGTCTGGCCAGCTTCCACCAGCACTTCGACCTGCCTCACGCGGACATCAAGCATGCCGCCTGCCCGCATTTCTACAAGGCGCCGGCCGGCATGGACGAGGCCGCCTTCGTGCGTCACTGCGCCGAGGATCTTGAGCGTCTGATCCTGGCCGAAGGGCCGGACACCGTGGCGGCTTTCATCGGCGAGCCGGTGATGGGTACCGGCGGCATCATCGTGCCGCCCACCGGGTACTGGGAGGCGATCCAGGCTGTGCTCGCCAAGTACGACATCCTGCTGATTGCCGATGAAGTGGTCTGCGCCTTCGGTCGCCTGGGCACGCCGATGGGCAGCCAGATGTTCGGTATGCAGCCGGACCTGATCACCACTGCCAAAGGCCTGACCAGCGCCTATGCGCCGCTGTCGGCAGTGATTGTCGGTGAGAAGGTGTGGAACGTGATCGACGAAGCCTCCAGCCGCGACGGCGCCATGGGCCATGGCTGGACCTACTCCGGTCACCCGATCTGTGCCGCCGCCGCGCTGGCCAATCTGAACATCCTGGAGAAGGAAAACATCGCCGACAACGCCGCCGATGTCGGTGCCTACCTCAACCAGCAACTGCGCCAGACCTTCGAAGGCCACCCGCTGGTGGGTGAAGTACGCGGTGTCGGCATGCTCGCCGCGCTGGAGTTCATGGCGGACAAGGATGCGCGCACGCCCTTCGATGCCGCGCTCAAGGTCGGCCCCCGGGTTTCTGCCGCCTGCCTGGAGCGTGGCATGATCGCCCGTGCCATGCCGCACGGCGACATCCTCGGCTTCGCCCCGCCGCTGGTGCTGACCAAGGCTGAGGCGGACGAGGTGGTGGGGATCGCCAAGGCGGCGGTGGATGCGGTGGCCAGCGAGGTACTCTGAGCTTGCTAGAGCGGCAGGTTGCCGTCCTGTGGGAGGGGCTTCAGCCGCGACGGCTGAAGCCCTTTGCCAGCTCGGTGCGCACGGCGCACCCTACAACAGCGTTGCGAATCCTGGGGTGCGCCGTGCGCACCGAGTCGATCAGCGTTGCTTGTCCAGTTTGCGCAGAAACACCGTCATTTCTTTCTCGGCCTGTTTGTCGCCCTTGGCCTGGGCTGCAGCGATGCCCTGCTGCCAGGCCTGGCGTGCGCCGTCGTGGTTGCCCTCGGCCTGCAGCGCCTTGCCCAGCAGCTTCCACGCCGCTGAATAGGCCGGGTCGAACGCCACGCAGCGTTGCAGGTGCTCGGCCGCCTGCGAGGTGTTGCCACCATCCAGATGGGCCTTGCCCAGGCCGAAGCGCAGCAGGGCGTTGTCCATGCCCTTGGCCAGCAGTTTCTCCAGTGCTTCGCTGCTCATCTTGGCTCCTGCATTGGGCATTCCCGGATTTCATCCGGGCTACGGGCTCGTAGCCGGGTGCGACAAGGGACTCAGAAGAACGTCAGGCCGGCCTGGAACAGGCGCTCGACATCGCGGATGTACTTCTTGTCGACCAGGAACAGGATCACGTGGTCGCCGGACTCGATCACCGTGTCGTCATGGGCGATCAGCACTTCTTCGTCGCGGATGATGGCGCCGATGGTGGTACTCGGCGGCAGGGCGATGTCTTCGATGGCGCGGCCGATCACCTTGCTCGATTTGGCATCGCCGTGGGCGATCACTTCCAGCGCTTCCGCTGCACCACGGCGCAGGCTGTGCACGCTTTCGATATCGCCACGGCGCACGTGGGTCAGCAGTGTGCCGATGGTGGCCAACTGTGGGCTGATGGCGATGTCGATCTCGCCGCCCTGCACCAGGTCGACATAGGCCGGGTTGTTGATGATGGTCATCACCTTGCGCGCACCGAGGCGCTTGGCCAGCAGCGACGACATGATGTTGGCCTCGTCGTCGTTGGTCAGGGCGAGGAAGATGTCGGCGTCGTTGATGTTCTCTTCCACCAGCAGGTCGCGATCCGAGGCGCTGCCCTGCAGCACGATGGTGCTGTCGAGGCTCTCCGACAGGTAGCGGCAGCGTGCCGGATTCATTTCGATGATCTTCACCTGGTAGCGGCTTTCGATGGCTTCGGCCAGACGCTCGCCGATATTGCCGCCGCCGGCGATCACCACGCGCTTGTAGCTGTCTTCCAGGCGGCGCATCTCGCTCATTACCGCACGGATATGCGCCTTGGCGGCGATGAAGAATACCTCGTCATCGGCCTCGATGACGGTGTCGCCCTTGGGCATGATCGGCCGGTTGCGGCGGAAGATGGCCGCCACGCGCGTGTCGACGTTGGGCATGTGCTGGCGCAACTGGCGCAGTTGCTGACCCACCAGCGGGCCGCCGTAGTAGGCCTTGACCGCCACCAGTTGCGCCTTGCCTTCGGCGAAGTCGATCACCTGCAGGGCGCCGGGGTATTCGATCAGGCGCTTGATGTAGTTGGTCACCACCTGCTCGGGGCTGATCAGCACGTCGACCGGAATCGCTTCGTTGTCGAACAGCGCCTCACGGGTCAGGTAGGCCGCCTCGCGCACCCGGGCGATCTTGGTCGGCGTGTGGAACAGGGTGTAGGCCACCTGACAGGCCATCATGTTGACTTCGTCGCTGTTGGTCACTGCCACCAGCATGTCGGCATCGTCAGCGCCGGCCTGGCGCAGCACGGTGGGGAAGGAGCCCTTGCCCTGTACGGTGCGGATGTCCAGGCGGTCGCCGAGGTCGCGCAGGCGGTCGCCATCTGTGTCGACCACGGTGATGTCGTTGGCCTCGCTGGCGAGGTGTTCGGCCAGGGTGCCGCCCACTTGGCCGGCGCCGAGAATGATGATTTTCACTGATCGCTCCGTTAGCTGTGGCTGGTCACAGCGGTCTTTATCAGCTTGGCATAGTAGAAGCCGTCGTGGCCTTCCAGTTGTGGCAGCAGTTGGCGACCGTGCTCCGGCTGCAGGCCGAAGCCGCCGGTGATGGCGACTTCCTGCGCGTCGGCGGTGCGGGCCAGGAACGCGGCGATGGTCTCGCTGTTTTCCGTTGGCAGCACCGAGCAGGTGGCATAGAGCAGGATGCCGCCGGGTGCCAGGGTCGGCCACAGGGCATCGAGCAGCTCGCCTTGCAGCTGGGCCAGGGCCGGGATGTCCTCGGGCTTGCGGGTCAGCTTGATGTCCGGGTGACGGCGGATCACGCCGGTGGCCGAACAGGGCGCGTCGAGCAGGATGCGCTGGAATGGCTGGCCGTCCCACCAGGCGCCGGTATCGCGGCCGTCGGCGGCGATCAGCGTGGCGTCGAGGCGCAGGCGCTCGAGGTTCTCGCGCACGCGCGCCAGGCGCTTGGCTTCCAGATCCACGGCGACCACTTCACCCAGCCCCGGCTCGGCTTCCAGCAGGTGGCAGGTCTTGCCGCCTGGTGCGGCGCAGGCGTCCAGCACGCGCTGACCGGGCGCCAGCTCCAACAGGTCGGCGGCCAGTTGCGCGGCTTCGTCCTGCACGCTGACGCGGCCGTCCTTGAAACCTGGCAGTGTCGTCACATCGCAGGGCTGCAGCAGGCGCACGCCGTCGCGGCTGAAGGTGCAGGGCTCGGCTTCGATGCCCGCGCTGCGCAGCTCAATGAGATAGGCATCGCGTGAACCGTGGCGGCGATTGACCCGCAGGATCAGCGGCGGGTGCGCGTTGTTGGCGGCGCAGATGGCCTGCCAGTGCTGCGGCCAGTGCGCCTTGAGCGCCTTTTGCAACCAGCGCGGGTGCGCGCTGTGCAGCACCGGGTCACGATCGAGTTCGGCAAACAGGGCTTCGTGCTCACGCTGGGCGCGGCGTAGCACGGCATTGAGCAGGCCCTTGGCCCAGGGTTTTTTCAGCGCGCCGGCGCAGCCGACGGTCTCGCCGATGGCGGCGTGTTCGGGAATGCGGCTGTGCAGCAGTTGGTAGAGACCGATCAGCAGCAGCGCTTCCACGTCCTTGTCGGCGGCCTTGAAGGGTTTTTCCAGCAGTTTCTCGGCCAGCAATTGCAGACGCGGCTGCCAGCGGGCCGCGCCGAATGCCAGATCCTGCGCCAGGGCGCGGTCGTGGTGTTCGACCTTGTCCAGCTGTGGCGGCAGGCTGCTGCCCAGCGAGGCCTTGCCGGACAGCACGGCGGTCAGGGCGCGGGCGGCTGCCAGGCGCGGGTTCATCGACCGAGCACCAGACCGGCGGCGAACTGCTCACGGCGGCTGTTATAAAGGTCGGCGAACGCCAGCGGCTTACCGCCGGGCAACTGCAGGCGGGTCAGGCGCAGTGCACCGTCGCCGCAGGCCACGGTCAGGCCGTTCTTGTCAGCCGCGAGAATGGTGCCTGGGCTGCCCTTGCCCTCGCCGATCTCGGCTGCATGCACTTTCAAGGCATCGCCACCCAGCGTGGTGTGGCAGATCGGCCAGGGATGGAAGGCGCGCACCAGGCGTTCCAGCTCCACGGCCGGGCGGCTGAAATCGATGCGCGCCTCGTCCTTGTTGAGCTTGTGCGCGTAGTTGGCCAAGGCATCATCCTGTACCTCACCCTTCAGTGTGCCGGCCGCCAGGCCGTCGATGGCCTGCAGCACTGCCTGTGGGCCGAGCTGGGCGAGGCGGTCGTGCAGCGAGCCGCCCGTGTCGCTGGCGCTGATCGGGGTGCTGACCTTGAGCAGCATCGGCCCGGTGTCCAGGCCGGCCTCCATCTGCATCACGGTAACGCCGGACTCAAGATCACCGGCCTGCACCGCGCGCTGGATCGGCGCGGCGCCGCGCCAGCGTGGCAGCAAGGATGCGTGGCTGTTGATGCAGCCCAGGCGCGGGGTGTCGAGCACCACCTGGGGCAGGATCAGGCCGTATGCGACCACCACCATCAGATCCGGCTTGAGCGCCGCCAGCTCGGCCTGGGCCTCTTCATTGCGCAGGCTGGCCGGTTGGTAGACGGCAATACCCTGCTCCAGAGCAAG
This sequence comes from Ectopseudomonas composti, assembly GCA_946886245.1. The sequence continues at coordinate 20,112 of CAMPIF010000004.1, forward strand.
CTGCTTGACCGGGCTGGGCATCAGTTTCTGGCCACGGCCGGCCGGCCGATCCGGCTGGGTATAGACGGCGACTATCTCGTGCGGGCTGGCCAGCAGGGCCTTGAGGTGCTCGGCGGCGAATTCCGGGGTGCCGGCAAAGACGATACGCAATGAGTCAGGCATGGGCGGTCACTAAAGAAAAAGGCTTGCCTGGCAGGTCACATGGAAACTACTGCGCTCGGTTATGCCGCGTTGAAAACAGGCTCGGACTGCTCATTTACAGCTCGTAAAGTCGATCGCGACTCCGACCGATCCTCGCCTGTTTTCGCCTTGCCTAACCTTCGCTCGTGACGTTTCCATGCGACCTGCTACACAAGCCCTTGGAATAAGTGGATCAGGCGCGTTGGCGATGCTGTTTTTCCAGCTTCTTCTTGATCCGGTCGCGCTTGAGGTTGGACAGATAGTCGACGAACAGCTTGCCGTTGAGGTGATCGCACTCGTGCTGAATACACACGGCGAGCAGGCCTTCGGCGATCAGCTCGTAGGGCTGGCCATCGCGATCCAGTGCCTTGATCTTGACCTTCTGCGGGCGGTCGACGTTCTCGTAGAAACCAGGCACCGACAGGCAGCCTTCCTGGTACTGGCCCATCTCGTCGGTCAGTGACTCGAACTCGGGGTTGATGAACACCCGTGGCTCGGACTTGTCCTCGGACAGGTCCATGACCACCACGCGCTTGTGCACGTTGACCTGCGTCGCGGCCAGGCCGATACCCGGAGCGTCATACATGGTCTCGAACATGTCGTCGACCAGTTGACGGATGGAGTCATCCACGACGTCCACCGGTTTGGCGATGGTACGCAGGCGTGGATCAGGAAATTCGAGGATATTCAGGATCGCCATATGCGTTTGTGATGCACTTGTGGAATAAAGTCAAAATCCGCTGCTAAGATGATGAACAGCATTGAAAAACGGCTTCACGCCGCGTATTCAGCGGGTTTGGCACGCGGCGCTAGGGCGCTTCACGTGAAGGCACATAATAAAGGGATTCACCGTATGAGGAAATCACTACTCGCCCTGCTCTTTGCAGCTGGCGGACTGGCCCTGACCAGCTTGGCTCAGGCCGAAGTGCAACTCAAGGACGGTCACCCGGACCGCTACACTGTGGTCAGGGGCGATACTCTCTGGGACATTTCCGGCAAATTCCTGCGCCAGCCGTGGAAATGGCCGGAGATCTGGCACGCCAACCCGCAGGTCGCCAACCCGCACCTGATCTATCCCGGCGATACGCTCAATCTGGTCTACGTTGACGGTCAGCCGCGCCTGATGCTCAACCGCGGCGAGTCGCGCGGCACCATCAAGCTGTCGCCGCAGGTGCGCAGCACGCCGATGGCCGAAGCGATTCCGACCATCCCGCTGGAGGCGATCAACAGCTTCTTGCTGAGCAACCGCATCGTCGACACGCCGGAAGAATTCAACGGCAAGCCTTACGTCGTCGCCGGCAACGCCGAGCGCGTGGTCAGCGGCGCTGGCGATCGCGTCTACGCCCGTGGCCAGTTCGATGAAGAGCATCCGATCTACGGCATCTTCCGTCAGGGCAAGACCTACGTGGACCCGGAGACCAAGGAATTTCTCGGCATCAACGCCGATGACGTCGGCTCTGGCGAGATCGTGGCCGAAGAGGGTGATGTCGGTACCCTGCTGCTGAAGCGCTCCACTCAGGAAGTGCGCCTGGGCGATCGCCTGTTCCCCACCGAAGAACGTGCGATCAACTCCACCTTCATGCCCAGCGAGCCGATAACCGATATCGACGGCTTGATCCTCGACGTGCCGCGCGGTGTGAGCCAGATCGGTCAGTTCGACGTTGTCACCCTGAACAAGGGGCTGCGTGACGGCCTGGAAATCGGCAACGTGCTGGCGGTGTTCAAGACCGGCGAGACCGTACGTGACCGCGTTACCGGCGAAAGCGTGAAAATTCCGGACGAGCGCTCCGGCTTGCTGATGGTGTTCCGCACCTACGACAAGCTCAGCTACGGCCTGGTACTGCAGGCCAGCCGCCAACTGGCGGTGATGGACAAGGTCCGCAACCCGTAATGCCCAACGAGCCCCGCACTAGCGGGGCTCGTGCTTTCAGGCCGCCAGGATGGCGGTGCAACTGTTCAGGGAAGAGTCGCCATGCCTGCAGCCTCCTCGCTTTCCCCCGCCGTCTCTCCTGCCGAGCTCGAAGCCCGCTTGCGCCTGCATCTGTTGCCAGAGTTGGGGCCGCGACGCTTTCGCAAACTTCTGAGCGCTTTCGATAGCGCCTCGGCTGCACTCAGTGCGCCGGCCAGTGCCTGGCGTGCGTTGGGGTTGCCGGCTGCCTGCGCCGAACCTCGCCGCAGTGCGGGCATCCGCGAGCGAGCGGCTGCCGCCCTGCGCTGGCTGGATGAGCCTGGTCAGCATGTGGTGATGTGGGATGATCCAGGCTACCCGGCTCTGCTCGGCGAGCTGGCGGATGCGCCGCCGCTGTTGTTCGTGGCGGGCGAGCCGAGCGTGCTGGAGGCGCCGCAACTGGCCATGGTCGGCAGTCGGCGCGCCTCGCGGCCCGGCATGGATAACGCACGAGCCTTTGCCCGCAGCCTGGCGGGCGGTGGCTTCGCCATCACCAGTGGTCTGGCGTTGGGCATCGATGGTGCTGCGCATCAGGGTGCGCTGGAAGGGGGCGGCAAAACGGTGGCCGTGCTGGGCACCGGCTTGCAGTGCCTGTATCCGCGTCGGCATGTGGGGCTGGCGGCGCAGATCATCGAGCACGGCGGTGCGCTGGTCTCCGAGCTGCCGCTGGACTGTCCGCCGCAGGCGGGCAACTTCCCGAGGCGCAACAGGATCATCAGCGGGCTTTCGCTGGGTGTGCTGGTGGTCGAGGCCAGCCCGTCCAGTGGCTCGCTGATCACCGCGCGCCTGGCCGCCGAGCAGGGGCGCGAGGTCTATGCGATTCCCGGTTCGATCCATCATCCTGGCGCACGGGGTTGTCATCAGCTGATTCGTGATGGCGCCACCCTGGTGGAAAGCATCGAACATATCCTCGAAGCCTTGCGTGGCTGGCAGACGCCCACCGCCGAACCTCTATCGGTGCCGCTCGCTGGCGTCGAACACCCATTGCTGGCCTTGCTGCATGCCGCGCCGCACAGCACCGAGGCGCTGGTGCAGGGCAGCGGCTGGCCGCTGTCACAGGTGCTGGCAGCTTTGACCGAGTTGGAGCTCGATGGCCAGGTGTGCAACGAGGCAGGGCGTTGGCTGGCGCGCCGACCTTAAGTGCCGTGGCAGGTCTCGATTGGCTTGGATAGACTGCCGCCCATTGATTCAGTGGGAGACAGGCGATGGCCAGCAACTGGCAGATACAGCAAACGGCGCGAGTGGTACGTGAGGGAGGCGTGATCGCCTATCCGACCGAGGCGGTCTGGGGCCTGGGCTGCGATCCCTGGAACGAGGAGGCGGTGTATCGTCTTCTGGCGCTCAAGGAGCGGCCGATGCACAAGGGGCTGATTCTGGTGGCCGATGACATCGAACAGTTCGACTTCCTGCTCGATGATCTGCCAGAGGTCTGGCAGGAACGCCTCGCCGGCACCTGGCCTGGCCCGAATACCTGGCTGGTGCCGCATCAGAATCGCCTGCCCGAATGGGTCACGGGCCAGCACGACAGCGTTGCCCTGCGCGTCAGTGACCATCCGCTGGTTCGCGCGCTGTGCCGCTACACCGGCCCGCTGATCTCCACCTCGGCCAATCCGACGGGGCGCCCTTCGGCGCGTTCGCGCCTGCGCGTCGAGCAGTACTTCCCGGGCGAACTGGACAAGGTCCTCGGCGGCGCGCTGGGCGGACGCAAGAACCCCAGTCTGATTCGTGACCTGCGTACGGGCGATGTGATTCGCCCGTCCTAGCAGAGCGGTTCAAGCTGCAAGCCATTGCCGTAGGGTGCGCTGCGCGCACCGCGAAAACCACACAGGTCCGAGGGCGAGCGGTGCGCATGGCGCACCCTACGGTACGTCGCGCCGCCATTCACGAATCATCTTGTAGGGTGCGCCGCGCGCACCGGCGCTTCGCAACACCCTGTCCGAAAGAATCGCGACACCACCAATATCTATCCGTCCTCACGGCAGCAGGATGGTCGAGCCGGTGGTCTGCCGCGAGCTCAGCGCATCCTGTGCGGCGGCGGCGTCCTTCAGTGCGTAGCGGTTGCTGATTTCCACCTGCAGCTGGCCACCGGCGATCATGCCGAACAGCTCGTCGGCCATGGCCTGCAGGCGCTGTGCGCTGGTGGCGTAGCCGGCCAGGGTCGGGCGGGTGACGTACAGCGAACCCTTCTGCGCCAGAATGCCCAGGTTGACGCCGGTCACCGCGCCCGAGGCATTGCCGAAGCTGACCAGCAGGCCGCGTGGCGCCACGCAGTCCAGCGAGGTTTCCCAGGTGTCCTTGCCGACGCCGTCATAGACCACCGGGCACTTGGCGCCGTCGGTCAGTTCCAGCACGCGCTGCACGACGTTCTCATGGCTGTAGTCGATGGTCGCCCAGGCCCCCTGCTCCGTGGCCCGAGCTGCTTTCTCGGCAGAACTGACGGTGCCGATCAGCTTCACGCCCAGCGCCTTGGCCCACTGGCAGGCGAAGGAGCCGACACCGCCGGCCGCAGCGTGGAACAGGATGGTTTCGCCGCCCTTGAGCTCGTAGGTCTGGCGCAACAGGTACTGCACGGTCAGGCCCTTGAGCATCACCGCCGCGGCCTGCTCGAAGCTGATGTCGTCCGGCAGTTTCACCAGCTTGTCGGCGGGCAGCACGTGCAGCTCGCTGTAGGCGCCGAGCGGGCCGGTGGCGTAGGCGACGCGGTCACCGACTTCGAGGCCTTCTACCTCGCTGCCGATCGCCTCGACCACACCGGCACCTTCGGTGCCCAGGCTCGAAGGCAGCGCGGGTGGCTGATACAGGCCGCTGCGGAAGTAGGTGTCGATGAAGTTCAGGCCGATGGCCCGGTTGGCCACGCGAACCTCGCGCGGGCCTGGTGCTGCCGGCTGGTAGTCGCGGTATTCCAGCACGTCGCTGCCGCCGTGCTGGCTGAACTGAATACGCTTGGCCATCTCGGATTCCTTGTCTGACTTGAGCCGCTGCGAGCGGCGAAAGGGTCTATCCAATCGTCCCGATTGACCGACGTCAACTGCGGATGTGCCTGGGTGAATGCTATGCTGCCCGCCGATTTCGACCTGCTCTCTGTTCAAGGTGCCGCCGTGACTGACCGTACCGAGGCCGTGAAGGCCTACCTGCTCGACCTGCAAGACCGCATCTGCTCCGCCCTGCAAGCCGAAGACGGCCAGGCCGTGTTCGCCGAGGACTCTTGGCAGCGTCCGGCCGGTGGTGGCGGGCGCACGCGGGTGATCGAGAACGGCGCGTTGATCGAAAAAGGCGGGGTGAATTTCTCCCATGTGTTCGGCGACAGCCTGCCGCCCTCGGCCAGTGCCCATCGCCCCGAACTGGCCGGGCGTGGCTTCCAGGCCCTCGGCGTGTCGCTGGTGATCCACCCGGAAAACCCTTACGTGCCGACCTCGCACGCCAACGTGCGCTTCTTCAGCGCCGAGAAGGAAGGCGAGGAGCCGGTGTGGTGGTTCGGTGGCGGTTTCGACCTCACGCCCTACTACGCCAACGAAGAAGACTGCGTGCACTGGCACCAGGTCGCGCATGACGCCTGTGCGCCGTTCGGTGCCGAGGTCTATCCCAAGTTCAAGGTCTGGTGCGACCGCTATTTCCACCTCAAGCATCGCGGCGAGCCGCGTGGCATTGGCGGGCTGTTCTTCGACGACCTCAACGAGTGGGACTTCGACACCAGCTTCGCTTTCATGCGTGCCATTGGCGACGCCTACATCCAGGCCTACCTGCCCATCGTCCAGCGCCGCAAGCTGACGCCTTTCGGCGAACGCGAGCGCGAGTTCCAGGCCTTCCGTCGCGGTCGTTACGTGGAGTTCAACCTGGTGTTCGACCGTGGCACCCTGTTCGGCCTGCAGTCGGGCGGGCGTACCGAGTCGATCCTCATGTCGCTGCCACCGCACGTGCGCTGGGGCTATGACTGGAAGCCGGAGCCGGGCAGCGAGGAAGCGCGCCTGACCGAGTATTTCCTCACCGATCGTGATTGGCTGGCATAAGTTTTTTCGCGTAGCCCGGATGCAATCCGGGGCACTTATCGACCGCTCCCGGATTTCATCCGGGCTACCAACTGGCGCCATTTCCCCGCAGGAGACCGCTTGCGGGCGATCTGGCCCCAGAGCGAATCGCCAGCCAGCTGGCTCCTACACAAACAGGATTTCCCATGGACCGCTACTGCGTCTTCGGCAACCCCATCGGCCATAGCAAATCGCCGCTGATCCATCGTCTGTTCGCCGAGCAGACCAGTCAGGCGTTGACCTATGACGCGCGCCTGGCGCCGCTGGACGCTTTCGTCGGCGATGCCCGCGCCTTCTTTGCCGAAGGTCTGGGCGGCAATGTCACCGTACCCTTCAAGGAAGAGGCCTTTCGCCTGGCCGACGAACTGACCGAGCGTGCGCGCCGCGCCGGCGCGGTGAACACCCTGAAGAAGCTGGCAGACGGTCGTCTGCTCGGCGACAACACCGATGGCGCCGGTCTGACCCGTGACCTGCAGGACAACGCCGGTTTCAGCCTGGCCGGCAAGCGCATCCTCGTGCTCGGTGCCGGCGGTGCCGTGCGCGGTGTGCTCGAACCCTTCCTGGCGCAGAAACCGGCCGTGCTGGTGATTGCCAACCGTACCGTGGCCAAGGCCGAACAGTTGGTGCGCGAGTTCGCCGATCTCGGCCCACTGGTCGCCGCCGGCTTCGACTGGATCGATGCGCCGGTGGACCTGATCGTCAACGGTACTTCGGCCAGCCTTGGTGGTGAGCTGCCGGCGATTGCGCCGAGCCTGATCCAGCCCGGTCATACGGTCTGCTACGACATGATGTACGGCCGCGAGACGACCGCCTTCAACCGCTGGGCTGCCGAACAGGGCGCGGCGCGCTGCCTGGATGGTCTGGGCATGCTGGTCGAGCAGGCTGCCGAGGCTTTCGAGCTATGGCGTGGCGTGCGTCCGGATACCGCGCCGGTGCTGGCCGAACTGCGCCGCCAGCTGGCGGGCTGAACTTCCCGAAGTTCGTGCAGAGCGCCGCTGCGTAGGGTGGGTTAGGCGCATGCCGCAGATACCGATGACCCCGCAAGTTCCGACGCGCCGTAACCCACCATTAGTGTCACGCGGGAAGATCGCCTGGTGGGTTACGCGGCGCGCCATCATCGCGCTGTCAGGTCGTTCGTGTATTGCGCCGCTAACCCACCCTACGAGTTCGAGGCCGCTCACTCAATCCTCGAACTGCACCGGGCAGCGCTCGGCGCCTTCGAGCTTGAGGATTTCCTCCACCACCTGCGGTCGCGCCTGGCGCAACACCAGGCTGCGTTTCAGTGCCTGCAGGCGGCGCGCCTCCTGGTGCAGCATCTCCACCCCGGCGTAGTCGATGAAGTTGATGTGCCGCGCGTCGATCACCAGGCGCTGACCTCGGCTGCGTTGCAGCAATTGCTGGATGTACTGGCAGGCGCCGAAGAAGATCGAGCCCTCGATGCGCAGCACCTCGTCGTCGCCGTCCTGCCACAGGCGCACGCGCGGCTGCGAGGTGCGCTTGAGGTAGAAGAACAGCGAGGCCAGCACGCCGGCGTAGATCGCCGTCTGCAGCTCCAGCACCAGGGTGGCGGCGAAGGTCAGCAGCATCACCATGAACTCGGAGCGACTGACCCGGCGCAATGCACGGATCGCCGGCAGATCCATAAGGCCCCAGCAGATCAGCAGGATGCCGGCGGCCATCACCGGCAGCGGGATATGCGTCAGCAGCGCTGCGCCGAACACCGCGAACAGCGCCACCAGCAGTGCCGAGAACACGCCGGCCAGCGGTGTACGTGCGCCGGCCTGCAGGTTCAGCGCCGAACGGGTGAAGGAGCCGGCCGACAGCGAGGCGCAGAACCACGGCCCGAGCATGTTCGACAGGCCCTGGGCGCGAACTTCCTGGTTGGCATCGAGGAACTGGTGCGACTTCACCGCCAGCGCACGGGCGATGGACAGGCTGGTGACCAGCCCGAGCATGCCGCAGGCCACGGCTGCCGGCAGCAGGCGCAGCACGTCGTCGAGGTCGAAACTCAGCGCAGTAAATGGCGGCAGGCCGCCGGCGAACGGTGCCACCAGGGCGATTTCATCGACCAAACGCGCAGGCAGCAACCAGGCCAGCAGGCTGCCACAGACCAGGCCGATCAGCAGTGCAGGCGCCTTGGGCCAGAGCTTGCGCACGGCCACGCTGAGCAGCAGGGTGAAGGCTGCCAGGGCCAGGCTCGGCCAGTGCGCCTCGGGCAGGTGCTGGCCGATCTGCAGCAGACTGGCCAGCGCCGTGGGCTGGCTGGTGACCTCGACGCCGAGCAGATTGGGCATCTGCCCGATGGCGATCACCAGCGCCGCGCCGAGGGTGAAGCCGAGCACCACCGACTGCGAGACGAAGTTCACCAGGGCGCCGAAGCGCAGCAGGCCGAGCAGCCATTGGAACAGTCCGGCGAGAAAGGTCAGCAGCAGGATCAGGGCGATGAATTCGTCGCTGCCCATGCGCGCCATGGGGCTGACGCTGGTGAACAGGACGATGGAGATGGCTGCCGTCGGTCCGCAGATCAGGTGCCAGGAGGAGCCCCACAGGCAGGCGATGATCACCGGCACGATGGCGGCGTACAGGCCGTATTCGGCCGGTAGCCCGGCAATCAGTGCGTAGGCCAGCGATTGCGGCAGAGCCAGGATGGCGCCGGTCAGGCCCACCAGCAGGTCATTGCCGAGGGTCTTGCGGCTGGTGCCAGGCAACCAGCGGAGAAACGGCAGCAGGGTCTGTCGGTCAGGTAGGCGCATGATTCGGGTCGAGGGTGGGCCGCAGGCGACTCCACCCTACTCACTTGCCGCCGTTAATTCAAAGCCGCGCCTTCACGGCGGCCAGACCGTCGCCACCGTCGAGGGTCTTGACGCCCTGCAGCCAGCCATCGAGTACCTGCGGGTTGGCCTGGAGCCAGGCCTTGATCGCGGCGTCGTTGCTGGCCTGCTTGCTCAGCACCTGATCCATGATGCTGTTTTCCATCTCCTGGGTAAAAGTCAGGTTGCTCAGCAGCTTGCCGACGTTGGGGCACTGTGCGGCGTAGCCCTTGCGCGCCAGGGTGTTGACCTGGCCGCTGTCGCCGAAGTACTTCTCGCCGCCTTTGAGGTACTTCATGTCGTACTGCACGTTCATCGGGTGCGGCGTCCAGCCGAGGAAGACCACGAACTGATCGCGTTTCACCGCGCGGCCGACCTGCACCAGCATCGCCTGTTCGCTGGACTCCACCAGCGTCCAGTCGCCCAGGCCGAACTCGTCGGCGGCGATCATCTGCCTGATCGACTCGTTGGCGGGTGAGCCGGAGGCGATGCCGTAGAGCTTCTTGCCGAACTTGTCGGCGTGCTTGTCCAGATCGGCGAAGGTCTTCACCCCGGCATCAAAGGCATAGGTCGGTACGGCCAGGGTGTACTCGGTGCCTTCGAGGTTTTGCGCCAGCTTGTCCACCTCGCCGCTGGCGACGAACTTGTCGTAGTTGCTTTGCTGCGCCGGCATCCAGTTGCCGAGGAACACGTCGACCTGGCCCTTGTGCAGGCCGGCGAAGATGATCGGCACGGCCAGGGTCTGGGTTTGCGCCTTGTAGCCCAGGCCGTCGAGCAGGAAGCTGGCGATGCCGTTGGTCACGGCGATGTCGCTCCAGCCCGGATCACCCAGCTTGACCGTGGCACAGGCGGCGTCCTCAGCCCAGACGTTGCCGGCGCTGGTGAGCGCAGTGGTGAGTAACAGCACGCTGAATCGGTTCATGGCGTCTCTCCTTTTTTCTTCTGTTTTGGGCCCCTCTAAAAACATAGGCGAGGCAGCCAGCGCAATACCGATGGCGGCCCCGCAAAAACAGGCGAAAAACGACCGGGGTCGCGCTCGACTTTACGAGCTGTAAATGAGCATTTGACCGGGCTGGCGTTCCAGCCTGTTTTTAACGCAGTGATGGCAACGCAGGTAGTTTTTAGAGGTGTCCCTTTGGGGGCGGCAGTCGGTAAAGGTTCATACCTGTGGAAAACGGGCGCGGCGTTCCAGGTCGTCGAGATCGATATGGTTGCGCATGTACTGTTGGCTGGCGTCGACCCAGGGCTGATGATCCCAGCTGGTCAGCTTGCCCTGGCTCAGGGCCTCGGCCACCAGTCGGCGGCGGCGCTGGCTGGCCAGGGTGGCGGCGTGGATGGCCGGAATATCCCAGCGTTCGCGGGCCTCGGCCAGGAAGCCGGCGAGGATGTCCTTGTGCTCGCTGCACTCGGCCAGGTTCTGACGCTCGAGCGGGTCATTGTCCAGGTTGAACAGCAGCAGCGGGTCCTGCTCGCAATAGACGAACTTCCAGGGGCCGCGACGAATCATCATCAGTGGGCTGACAGTGCCTTCGGCCATGTATTCGCCGAGTACTTCGTCGTGGCCACCCGCGCCTTGCAGGTGCGGCAGCAGGGAATGGCCCTCCAGCTCCAGGCCCTGCTCGACCTCGCCGCCGGCCAGTTCCACCAGCGTTGGCAGCAGGTCGAGGGTGGATACGGACTGGCTGACCCGGTGCGCGGCAAACTGCTTGGGCGCATGCACCAGCAGCGGCACGCGGGCGGACATCTCGAACCAGTGCATCTTGTACCAGAGGCCACGCTCGCCAAGCATGTCGCCGTGGTCGCCGGAGAAGACGATCAGGGTGTCCTCCGCCAGGCCGCATTCCTCCAGGGTGTTCAACAGCTTGCCGATATTGTCGTCGATGTAGCTGCAGGCGCCGAAGTAGGCGCGGCGGGCGTCGCGGATCTTGTTCTCGGGCAGCGGCTTGTTCCACAGGTCGATGACCTTGAGCAGGCGCTGCGAATGCGGGTCCTGCTCACTCTGCTCGAGGTACTGGCGCGGCATGGGAATATCCACGCCCTCGTAACGATCCCAGTATTCGCGCGCGATGGTGTAGGGGTCGTGCGGGTGGGTCATCGACACGGTCAGGCAGAACGGTTGATCCGGGGTCATGCGCACATGGTCGTAGAGGTACTGGCGGGCCTTGAATACCACCTCTTCGTCGAAGTCCAGCTGGTTGCTGCGCACGCAGGGGCCGGCCTGCAGCACCGAAGACATGTTGTGGTACCAGCTGGCGCGTACGTCCGGCTCGTCCCAGTTCACTGCCCAGCCGTAGTCGGCCGGGTAGATGTCGCTGGTCAGGCGCTGCTCGTAGCCGTGCAACTGATCCGGCCCGCAGAAGTGCATCTTGCCCGACAGCGCGGTGCGGTAGCCCAGGCGGCGCAGGTAGTGGGCGT
>CAMPIF010000005.1 GCA_946886245.1 Ectopseudomonas composti
GAGGGGGAAAACCGCCTAAACCTTGCTCTGGGGCAATGCCGGGGTGGGCTGCGCGCGCACACTGGTCAGACACTCGCATGCAAGAGGACCCATGCATGAACCAGACCATGAAAGCCGCCGTCGTCCGCGCCTTCGGTGAGCCGCTGCGTATCGAGGAGGTGAAAACCCCGCTGCCCGGCCCGGGGCAGATTCTGGTGAAGATCGAGGCCTCCGGCGTCTGTCACACCGACCTGCACGCGGCCGAGGGCGACTGGCCGGTGAAACCGAGCCTGCCGTTCATTCCAGGCCACGAGGGTGTTGGTTACGTGGCGGCGGTCGGCAGCGGTGTCACGCGGGTCAAGGAGGGCGACCGTGTCGGCGTGCCCTGGCTGTACACCGCCTGCGGCTGCTGCGAGCACTGCCTGACCGGCTGGGAAACCCTGTGCGAGAGCCAGCAGAACACCGGTTATTCGATCAATGGCGGCTACGCCGAATACGTGCTGGCTGACCCGAACTATGTCGGCATCCTGCCGAAAAATGTCGACTTCCTCGAAATCGCCCCGATCCTCTGCGCCGGCGTGACGGTGTACAAGGGCCTCAAGGAAACCAGGGCACGTCCCGGCCAGTGGGTGGCGATTTCCGGCATCGGCGGCCTCGGCCATGTTGCGGTGCAATACGCCCGCGCCATGGGCCTGCACGTCATCGCGGTGGACGTCGATGACGCCAAGCTGGAGCTGGCGCGCAAGCTCGGCGCCAGCCTGACCATCAACGCGCGCAAGGAAAACCCGGCCGAGGTGGTGCAGCGCGATATCGGCGGTGCTCACGGCGTGCTGGTCACGGCGGTATCCAACGCTGCTTTCGGCCAGGCCATCGGCATGGCGCGCCGGCATGGCACCGTGGCGCTGGTTGGCCTGCCGCCGGGTGATTTCCCCACGCCCATCTTCGATGTGGTGCTCAAGGCCATCACGATCACCGGCTCCATCGTCGGTACTCGCGCCGATCTGCAGGAAGCGCTGGATTTTGCCAGCGAGGGTCTGGTCAAGGCCACGGTGCACAGCGACAAGCTCGACAACATCAATGCCATCTTCGATCAGATGCGCGGTGGGCAGATCGAGGGGCGGGTGGTGTTGCAGTTCTGATTCGGGAAAGGCCACGGATTGGCAACTTTCCTACAGAACGGACGCGGACGGGCGCACAGATCGCCGCCAGGCGGCGGGCTATACTGTGCATCCTTCATCCGAACAAGGACGTGTCGTCATGAAACAGTACGTTTCGCTCGTTGCTCTCTCCCTGCTCTCCCTTCAAGCCGCTGCGCTGGATCTGGCCAAGCATCCGCAGGTCTTCGATGCCGGCCAGGGCGTCAGCCTGGCGCTGGCCCCTTCTGCCGACGGCAAGCAGGCGCTGGTGCAGGTTCGCGGCATCAATCACCCGCTCGACGAGGTGGTGTTCCTCACCGACGTCCGCGAGCTGGGTAACGAGCAGCGCGACTATGGCATCCGTCTCGATGGTCGCGACTACAACCTGCTGAACAAGCGCCGCGCCTGGAGCGGCGAGAGCTACCAGCTCAACCTGCCGAATACCCCGGGCTTCGAACTCAGCTACAACGAGGACAAGACCAGGGCACTGAAGCCCAAGGATCTCCTGGCGATGTACCAGAAGCAGGAGAAGGATGGCCTGCAGTCGCGCCTCGCTGCCTTCGACCGCGAGCAGCGCGTCGCCGATTACAGCGCTCGCCTGCAGGAGATCGACGGTGAGGCCTCCAAGGCCTGCGCTACCCCGCTGAGCACCCAGGTGGACTGGAGCGCGATGTCCGATGAGCAGCTGATGAACCTCAGCGTGCCGAGCTTCTGCGGTGAAGTGGTCAACCAGATGGCCTACCTGTGTGGCAAGGATGAGGGCTACAAGACTGAGGCCAAGACACTCAAGGGTGTCGACTGCCGCTTCGGCGAGAGCATGAAGTTGCGCGAGCAGGACGGCCAGCTGCAGTTCACCACCCGCAAGGACGAACCGAATCAGGGCGACTTCATCAACGCGATTCTGCGTAATCGCTGATCCTTCCCGGCGGGCTGCGGCCCGCCGTCTCGCGGCATACTTCTTGCGTTCCTTTGCGTAACCGCGCATACGGAACGCATCATGCTGCACGCCCCACTGACCACCCTGCATGTGGTGTCCCTGATCCTGCAACGCTTCGCCGAGCAGCCCGAGCTACGCCCGCAATTGCTGGCCGGGAGCGGCATTGGTGCGGCTGACCTGGACAATGCCGATGCCCGCATCACCCGGGTGCAGGAGCTGCAGGTCTGCGCCAATGCCCTGGCCCTGCGTGCTGATCTGGGGCTCGACCTGGGGCGCAGCCTGCATGTTTCCTCCTATGGGCTGCTAGGTTACGCCGCGCTGTCGGCTGCCACCTTTGGTGACGCCTGGCGTCTGTTGTTGCAGTACCCGGCGCTACTCGGCACCTATTTTCGCCTCGACATTGAGGTGGAAGGCGAGCTGGCCTGGATCTGCGCCAGCGGTTACCGCGATGCCGAGGCGCTGGAAGTGTTCAACGTGGAGATGTGCCTGGCCTCGCTGAAACTGATCGGTGATGAACTGCTGCGCCAGCCCCTGCCGTTGGAGGGCGCCGAGTTCACCTATGCCCAGCCGCGCTACGTGAAGCGCTATGCACAGAGCTTTCCCTGTCCGCTGCGTTTCGAGGCCCAGCGCAATGCCTTCGCCTTTCCCGCTGCACTGCTGGAGCGCCGACTGCCGCTGGCCGATAGCGTCACCCACGGCGACATGGTGGAACGCTGCCGACGTCTGAATGCCGAGTTCAGCAGCCGCCAGGCCTGGCTGGAGCGGGTGCGCCAGTTGCTCGCCGCGCAGTTGGCCGAGCCGCCGGGGCTGGAAAACCTGGCGCAACAGATGCACTGCTCGCCGCGCACCCTGCGCCGCCACCTGCAGGAGCTGGGCACCAGTTATCAGGGGCTGCTCGACGAGCTGCGCTTCGAGCGCGCCAAGGCGCTGCTCAGCGAGCAGCAATGGCCGGTGTACCGCATCGCCGAGGTGCTCGGCTTCAGCGAGACCGCCAGCTTCCGCCATGCCTTCCAGCGCTGGAGCGGCGTGCCGCCGAGCCGCTTTCGCGCGTAGCCCGGATGCAATCCGGTCTGCCGAGTTGGTGCGCACGGCGCACCCTACGAGTCGGTGCAGTGCGCTGTTAAAAAATCGCTCCCGGCGATTTTTGGCCATTTCGATCCCCTTTTGGCCATTGTCAGCGTTCTCGATTCGCTGCCAGCGGGCGAACAATGCAGGCACAACAACGAGCCTGGAGCGCTTTGCATGCTCACCTACTACAGCGACGACCACCACCTGCACCACGGCAAATGCGAGCTGATCGACGGGCAACTGATGCCCTGCTTCGAGAAGCCGCAGCGCGCCGACCACATCCTCGCGCGCGTCAAGGCTCGCCAGCTCGGCGAAGTCCGCGCGCCCAAGGATTTCGGCCTGGCGCCCATCGAGCGTATCCACAGCAAGGCCTACCTGGAATTCTTCAAGGGCGCCTGGGCGCGTTGGCAGGAGCAGGGCGGCAAGGGCGACCTGCTGCCGTTCACCTGGCCGGCACGCACCCTGCGCCGGATGATCCCCAACGACCTGCACGGCCAGCTCGGTTACTACAGTTTCGATGGCGGTGCGCCGATCACTGCCGGCACCTGGCAGGCCGCCTACAGCGCTGCCCAGGTCGCGCTCAGCGCCCAGCAGGAGATTGCCAACGGCGCCCACAGCGCCTTCGCCCTGTGCCGTCCGCCAGGCCACCACGCCGCTGGCGACGTGATGGGCGGCTACTGCTACCTGAACAATGCCGCCATCGCCGCCCAGGCCTTCCTCGACCAGGGTCGCAAGAAAGTCGCCATCCTCGATGTCGACTACCACCACGGCAACGGTACCCAGGACATCTTCTACCAGCGCAGCGACGTGCTGTTCGCCTCCATCCACGGCGACCCGGCCGAGGAATTCCCGTTCTTCCTCGGTTATGCCGACGAGCTGGGCGAGGGTGCCGGCGAGGGCTGCAACTTCAATTACCCGTTGCCGATGGGTAGCTCCTGGGACACCTGGAGCGCGGCGCTGGAGCAGGCCTGTCAGCGCATCGCCGACTACGGCGCCGACGTGCTGGTGGTGTCGCTGGGCGTGGACACCTACATGGAAGATCCGATTTCGCAGTTCAAGCTCGACAGCCCGGACTACCTGGCCATGGGCCGGCGCATCGCCGCGCTCGGCTTGCCGACGCTGTTCATCATGGAAGGCGGCTACGCGGTGGAGGCCATCGGGGTCAACGCGGTCAACGTGCTGGAAGGTTTCGAGGGCGCCTGATCGGCGTAGGGTGGACCGGGGCGCGTAGCTGGCGCTTTTTCGTCCACCGTCATGCGCTCGGTGGACGGGTGAAGCGTCGTCCACCCTACGAAAAACCAATAACGACACTTCAAGGGTGAAACGATGAAAGCCATCAAACAGATGCTCGGCGCCGCTCTGTGCGGCGCCACCCTGCTCAGCGGCGCAGTGCAGGCCAAGGAACTGCGCGTGTACAACTGGGCCGACTACATCCTCCCGGAGGTACCCAAGGACTTCCAGGATGAGTCCGGCATCCAGATCACCTGGGACACCTTCGAGACCAACGAGGCGCTGGAGGCCAAGCTGCTCACCGGTAACTCCGGCTACGACCTGGTGATCCCCTCCAACCAGTTCCTCGAGACCCAGATCAAGGCCGGCGTGTTCGCCCCGCTGGACAAATCCAAGCTGCCCAATTGGAAGAATCTCGACCCGGTGCTGCTCGGCCTGCTGGAGAAGAACGACCCGGGCAACCAATACGGCGTGCCCTACATGTACGGCACCGTGCTGCTCGGCTACAACCCGGAGAAGGTCAAGGCTGCGCTCGGTGACGATGCGCCGGTGAACAGCTGGGACCTGGTGTTCAAACCCGAGTACATGGAGAAACTGAAATCCTGCGGCGTGGCCATGCTCGATTCGCCCACCGAGATCATCCCCATCGCCCTGCACTACCTGGGTCTGGACCCCAACAGCGCCAACCCGGCCGACTATGACAAGGTCACCGAACTGCTGCTCAAGGTGCGACCGTACGTGGCCTACTTTCATTCGGCCAAGTACATGACCGACATCGCCAACGGCGACATCTGCGTGGCCATCGGTTATTCGGGCAGCTTCTACCAGTTCGCCAACCGCGCCAAGGAAGCCGGCAACGGCGTGGTGATCAACTGGCGCCTGCCGAAAGAGGGCGCGCCGATCTGGTTCGACACCTGGGCCATCCCCAAGAGCGCGAATAATTCGGACGAAGCTCACGCCTTCATCAACCACCTGCTCGAACCCAAGGTGATCGCGCCGATCAGCGATTTCCTCGGCTATCCCAACCCCAACGTGCCGGGCATGGAGCTGGTGGGTGCGGAAATCGCCGACGACCACGACCTGACCCCGACACCGGAGTTGCAGAAGTCGCTGTACGTGGTGCAGCCGCTGCCGCAGAAGATCGAGCGCGTGCGTACGCGAGCCTGGACGTCGATCAAGTCGGGTAAATGATTCATCGCTAAAAGCTCGCGGCTGAAGCGCAATGTCGCCCAGCCGCTCTTAAAGAACGCGATGCCCTCTGTACCGATGGTGCCCACGCTCTGCGTGGGCATCTGCGTGTGTGACGCTCTGCGTCATGTGTGGCGGCGTTGGTGGCTGTGACGGACGCAGAGCGTCCTGGGCTGCGTTTCCACGCAGAGCGTGGAACGATCAATGTCCCGCGACAACCGCTGCGCGCAGCGCACCCTAACCGAAAGCTCAGCCACCCACCTCCCCCGTCTCCAGCTTGCGCCACAGCAAACGCACCGCCGCCTTGCGTACCAGGGCGCAGCGGTACAGGCGGATTTCCAGCGGGATCTGCCAGTGTTCGCCGCCGCAGATGGCCAGTTCGCCACGGGCCAGCTCGGCGGTGACCGACAACCGTGGCACCCAGGCCACGCCCATGCCTTGCAGGGCCATGCTCTTGAGACTGTCGGCCATGGCGGTTTCGTACACGGTGGTCGAGCGCAGCGCGCGCTGGCGCAGCAGCAGGTTGACCGAACGCCCGAGAAAGGCGCCGGCGCTGTAGGCCAGCAACGGTACGCTCTGGCCATTGTCGAGGTCGTACAGCGGCGCGCCGCACTCGTTCACCGCGCACACCGGCAGCATCGAGGTCGCGCCCAGGTGCAGCGAGGGGAAGATCGCCGGGTCCATCTGCAGCGCTGCGTCGGGGTCGTAGTAGGCGAGGATCAGGTCGCAGGCGCCTTCGCGCAACGAGTGCACCGCTTCGCCGACGTTGGTCGCCACCAGTCGTGTGGTCAGTGGCAGGCCTTCGCGGCGCAGGCGGGCGATCCACTCTGGGAAGAAGCCCAGGGTCAGTGAGTGGGCGGCGGCAATCGAGAGCATATCGCCCTGCTGACCTTCCAGGTTGTGCAGGTGGCGCACCACCTCGCCGAGCTGTTCGACCAGGCTGCGCGCGGTGACCAGAAACAGCCGGCCGGCCTCGGTGAGTTCGACGGGGGTGCAGGAGCGGTCGACCAGAGTCAGGCCGAGCATGGCTTCCAGGCTGCGAATGCGGCGGCTGAATGCCGGCTGGGTGACGAAGCGCTTTTCGGCGGCCTGGGAGAAGCTGCGGGTGCCGGCCAGGGCGACGAAATCTTCCAGCCATTTGGTTTCCAGGTTCATTGCAGGCTCCCGAGGCTTGCACGAGGCGTAGGGTGGGTTAGCGACGCTGAACGCGGCTCGGCAGACGCAGCTGCAGTGGTGCGTCGCGTACCCCACCAGGCGATGGATCATCGCTGCGCCGATGGTGGGTTACGCCGCGTCTCGAACGATGTGATGTTCGGCAATGGCAGCGTGCGGCTAACCCACCCTACGTTTGCCGCTATCTCGCAGTCACATCCACATTATGCCGATTGTGCATAGGGCAGCAAGTAACGGCATTGGTAGCGAGACGGTCAGAGCCCCTATTCTATGGGCATCGCGGCACTCGCCGTATTTCCCAAGAGCCATCGCTATCATGTCCTCTGCTGCATCTGTTCGCGTCGAAAAAGACCTGCTCGGCACCCTCGAAGTCCCCGCTGATGCCTATTACGGCATCCAGACCCTGCGCGCGGTGCAGAACTTCCGCCTGTCCGGTGTGCCGCTGTCGCACTACCCGAAGCTGGTGATCGGCCTGGCCATGGTCAAGCAGGCCTCGGCAGACGCCAACCGCGAGCTGGGCCACCTCAGCGCGGCCAAGCACACGGCGATCAGCACGGCCTGCGCGCGCATCATCCAGGGCGAGTTCCACGAGCAGTTCGTGGTCGACATGATCCAGGGCGGCGCGGGCACCTCGACCAACATGAACGCCAACGAGGTGATCGCCAACATTGCGTTGGAGGCCATGGGCTTTGAGAAGGGCCAGTACCAGCACCTGCACCCGAACAACGACGTGAACATGGCGCAGTCGACCAACGACGCCTACCCGACTGCCATTCGTCTCGGTCTGCTGCTCGGTCACGACAGCCTGCTGAGCGCACTGCACAAGCTGATCCAGTCGTTCGCCGCCAAGGGCCTGGAGTTCGGCCACGTGCTGAAGATGGGTCGTACCCAGCTGCAGGACGCCGTGCCGATGACCCTCGGCCAGGAATTTCGCGCGTTCGCCACCACCCTCGGCGAAGACCTGCAACACCTGAAACTGCTGGCGCCGACCCTGCTCACCGAGGTGAACCTGGGCGGTACCGCGATCGGCACCGGCATCAACGCCGACCCGAAATACCAGGCTCTGGCGGTCAAGCGCCTGGCCATCATCAGCGGCCACCCGCTGACCCCGGCTGCCGACCTGATCGAAGCCACCAGCGACATGGGCGCCTTCGTGCTGTTCTCCGGCATGCTCAAGCGCACGGCGGTCAAGCTGTCGAAGATCTGCAACGACCTGCGTCTGCTCTCCAGCGGCCCGCGTACCGGCATCAACGAGATCAACCTGCCGGCGCGTCAACCGGGCAGTTCGATCATGCCGGGCAAGGTCAACCCGGTGATCCCCGAGGCGGTCAATCAGGTGGCCTTCGAAGTGATCGGCAACGACCTGGCGCTGACCATGGCGGCCGAGGGCGGCCAGTTGCAGCTGAACGTGATGGAGCCGCTGATCGCCTACAAGATCTTCGACTCGATCCGCCTGCTCACGCGCGCCATGGATATGCTGCGCGAGCTGTGCATCGACGGCATCACCGCCAACGAGGCGCGCTGCCGTGAGCTGATGGAAAACTCCATTGGCCTGATCACCGCGCTGAATCCCTACATCGGTTACGAGAACGCCACCCGCATCGCCAAGGTCGCCCTGGAAAGCGGACGCGGCGTGCTGGAGCTGGTGCGCGAGGAGCAACTGCTGGACGAAGCCACCCTGGCCGACATCCTGCGCCCGGAGAACATGATCGCCCCGCGTCTCGTGCCCTTGCAGCCCTGAGTGGAGAACCATCATGCAGCCTACAACGACGCCTAACGTCCGCTTCCTGTTCCGTTCGGTGCATCCGCCACGGCGCTTCTGGCCGGGCCTGGGCGGTTTCTACACCGGGGCGAGCCAGGTGCAAGCGCGCCCGCGCAGCTGACGACCTGTTCATAGGAGGCCCTCACCAGCCTCAACCTTCAGGGATGGCTTTGGCCATCCCTTTTTTTTGCCTGCCATTCAATTGGGGGTTGCGCACCGTCTGTTGGCCTGGCTTACAGCTTCCACGCCCGTCGCAGCGTCTGCACCGCCTCGACGATCTGCGCCTCCGGCACCGCAGCAAAACCCAGCACCAGTCCGGCGCGGGCGTCCTCGGCCGTCTCGCTGCCCGGCAGCCAGTAATCGCTCAGAGGGTTCATCTCGATGCCGGTTGCACGCGCAGCGCCGATCAGCTCGCGTTCACGCGTGAGGCTCTGGACCTTGATGCACAGGTGCAGGCCGGCGTCCACGGCCGGTAAAGAAGCACACCCGGGAATTGCCTGCGGCCAGGCCTCGATCAGGGCGTCGCGTCGGCTGCGGGCAGCCTGACGCATGCGCCGCACATGGCGCTGGAAGTGCCCGGCAGCGATGAACTCGGCCATCACCGCCTGGGTGCCGACCTCCAGATGGCGCATCTCCAGCGCCTGGCGCCGGGCGAAGCTCTCGGCCAGCGCGGGCGGCAGCAGCAGATAGCCCAGGCGCAGCGCCGGAAAGGCGAGCTTGCCGAAGGTGCCGATGTAGATCACTCGCTGCTGCTCGTCCAGCGCTGCCAGTGGCGCAAGTGGCGTGCCGCTGTAGCGGTACTCGCCGTCGTAGTCATCCTCGATGATCCAGCCATTCACGCGCTTGGCCCACTCCAGCAATGCCAGGCGTCGCGGCAGCGACAGGGTCACGCCGCTGGGGTACTGGTGCGCGGGTGTGACATAGGTCAGGCGGCAATCATTCAGGCGCTGCAGGGCGGCGACGTCCAGGCCTTCGCCGTCCACCGGCACGCCACACAGTTGTGCGCCGGCTACGGCGAAGGTGTGGCCCGCCGCGCGGTAGCCGGGGTTTTCGATTGCCACACGGTCGCCCGGTTGAATCAGCAGTTGAGCGCAGAGGCTGATGGCCTGCTGCGAGCCGCAGGTGATCAGTACCTGCTGCGCCTCGCAGCTCAGGCCGCGACTGTTGCGCAGGTAGGCGGCGATCAGCTCGCGCAACTGCATGTCACCGGCCGGATCGCCGTAGCCCAGCCGTGCTGGCGAGGGTTTGCGCCAGAAGCGTGCCTGCAGGCGTGCCCAGGTCTCGAAGGGGAACAGGTCGAAGGCCGGTATACCGATGCGAAAGGCGCGCGGTGAGCCCTCGGTGGGTATCGCCAGGTGGTGGTCGTGTAACAGCTGCAATGCCGGGCTGGCCATTGCTGGGGAGGCGGCTGCTACGGCGGCAGGGCGACTGTGCGGCAGTTCGGCGACGTAGGTGCCATCGCCAACCCGCCCGGCTACGTATCCCTCGGCATACAACTGGTCCAGCGCGCGGGTCACGGTATTGCGCGAGATGCCGAGCAGCGCGGCCAGCTCACGGCTGGCTGGCAGGCGTGTGCCACCGGCCAGGCGCCCATCGAGGATGCGCTCGCGCAAGGCCTGGTAGAGCTGGCGCGCCAGGCCCTGGCCGGGCTGCAGGTGAATGCCGGAAAGATCGAACGGCAAGGCGGGCGAGCGATGCATGATCAATGGATTGGCTCTATGAAAGTCATCAGGAATGGATCTTACGTCAGGCCAATATCCTGCCTAGGATGGCCCCATCACGCCAGGAGAAACCGCCATGTACTGCCCCGCCGCCTTCCGTCAGGACGACCTGGCCACCTTGCATGCGCAGATTCAGGCCAGCGGCCTGGCCATTGTGACCAGCACCGGCGAGCAGGGCCTGCAGGCCAGTCACCTGCCGCTGCTGCTCGAGCCTGGTGAGGGTGAGTTCGGCACCCTCTATGGCCACTTCGCCCGGGCCAATCCGCACTGGCGCGACCTGGCCAGCGGCGCCGAGGCGCTGGCGGTGTTCAGCGGGCCGGACGCCTACGTGCATCCTGGCTGGTACCCGGCCAAGGCCGAGCACGGCAAGGTGGTGCCGACCTGGAACTACATCGCCGTGCATGCCTGGGGGCGGGCCGAGGTGTTCGATGAGCCTGAGCGCCTGTTGCAACTGGTCAGCCGCCTCAGCGACCGCCATGAGCAGACCCGAGCGCAGCCCTGGTCGGTCAGCGATGCGCCGCGCGAATACATCGACGCCATGCTGCGCGCCATTGTCGGTTTTGCCCTGCCGATTCGCAGGCTAGAGGGTAAATGGAAGCTCGGCCAGAACCGTTCCGAGGCAGACCAGGCCGGTGTCCGTGCCGGCCTGACGACGTCAACCGCGCCGCGCGACCATGAACTGGTGGCGCGAATGAATTTAACCGACTGACCATCAAAGGAATGCCCTCATGCTCGACATCCGCCCTGTCGCCGTTGCCGATCACAGCGCCTGGCTGCCGCTCTGGCAGGCGTACCAGCGCTTCTACCAGGCCGAGATTGCGGCTGAGACCAGCGCCCTCACCTGGCAGCGCTTTCTCGACCCGGCCGAGCCGATGCACGCCGCCCTGGCCTGGCAGGACGGCGAGGCGGTCGGTCTGGTGCATTTCATTTATCACCGCAGTTGCTGGACGTGTGGTGACTACTGCTACCTGCAGGACCTGTTCGTCGCCGAGCACATTCGCGGTGGCGGCATCGGCCGCGCGCTGATCGAGCAAGTCTACGCCGAGGCCCGTGCCGCCGGTGCCAGCCGCGTGCACTGGCTGACCCAGGAAAACAATTACCAGGGGCGTATGCTCTACGACCGAATCGGCGACCGCTCCGGTTTCATCCAGTACAGGAAACTCTTCTGATGACGCGTGATCTCGCTCATTGGCAACCCCGCCCAACACCTGACCAGCGCACGCTGCAAGGCCGTTTCGTGCGTCTCGAGGCACTCGATGTCGGGCGTCATGGCGATGATCTGTGGCGCGCCTTGCAGGGGCCGGACCCGGCGCTTTGGGATTATCTGCCCTACGGCCCCTTCACCGAGCGTGGCGCCTTCGATACCTGGCTGACCGGCAATGCGCAGAGCCGCGATCCGCTGTTCTATGCAGTGGTCGACCTGGCCGGCGGTCGCGCTCTGGGGTTGTTCAGCTACCTGCGCATCACCGCGCAGGACGGCAGCATCGAGATCGGTCACGTGGCCTTCGGCGCGCCGATGCAGCGCACGCCAGGGGCGACCGAAGCCGTCTATCTGCTGGCGCGACATGCTTTCGACGACCTTGGCTATCGCCGCCTCGAATGGAAGTGCGACGCGGCCAATGCCCGCTCGCTGCGCGCCGCCGAGCGCTTCGGTTTCACCCAGGAAGGGCTGTTTCGTCAGCACATGGTGCGCAAGGGCAGGAATCGCGACACGGCGTGGTTCTCCATCATCGATGGAGAATGGCTGACCTGCCGCGAGGCATTCGAGCGCTGGCTGGCTGTGGACAATTTCGATGATCGGGGTCAGCAGAAGCAGCGCCTGGAGGCGCTGCGCGAGTGATTCGAGGTTATGACGGTTCGGTTGTCTGCCTGAGTTGGCTCTCAGGTTTCGCTCCGGCAGCGCCTTTGCCCAGTAACTGATGAAAAGAATCAGTTCTTCCAGCAGTCGGCAAAGCGTTCGCACACGGCATAGCGTTTGTCCAGGTCGGCCATGCGTGTCAGATGATTGCTGAGGTTTTCCCTCAGCACCTGGCTACTCGCCGTGCGGTAGTACCGCAGCATTCGGATCTTTACCGTGAGCACTCGGTTTTTATCTGTGGACGCGCTGTTGGGGACCAGTTTGCTCAGTTCGGCCGTGTCCAGTTGCCTGAGGTATTTGCGGTATTCGTCTTCGTAGCGCTTGAGCGTTCTCTGATTGCTAGTCGAGAGTTCCTGCGCGGCGATGTCAATGTTCTGCTGGTATTCTTTCCAGTACTCCTTTGGCAAGGTAAAACCCATGCGTCGGGTACGCTCGTCGATCCGCTTTTCGAAGCTCTCGTCAAGCAGTGCCCTGTCCAACTGCGGTTGCTCGGCTTGCATGGATTCCGTGAGGCTCTCGGCAATGATCTGCTCGATCATGCTCACACGCTCTTGCGTATCGGGCTGCGCTACAGGTGCTTTGGGAAATAGGGCATTGCTACCAGCGCATGCAGGTAGGCCATTGTTGAGCAACGGTACTGGTGAGCGCGATACCTGATCGCCGACCTGGTGCAGACGGTTGAGCAGCGCGCGACACATTTTGCCTGAATAGTCGAAGGTCAGTTCGTACTCAGCTCCGCTCTGTGGCGTGTAGCTGAACATGCTCCCACAAACGCTGCTCCTGCCTTGAGTGTTCACCTGTAGCACGACTTCACTGTCCGGTTTCAGGCGAATTTCCAGATATGCCTTGGCGTCGGGAGGCGCTGCGATGGACATGTCTGCCCGGCGTGAGGTGTTGGCTATGAACAGATTATTGAGTATGCCCGTAGTGCGCCCTCCACAGTGCTGCGCGTCGAACACCGCGAGTGTGGCGCTGTCCAGACCGCTTATGAAACGCAACTTCGCCGCATCGGTTTCGGCGGCGTCCGGGTACGAGCCATGAATACTGCATCCACTCAGCAAGAGCGTGAGCGTGGCTGTAGCAATGGGCGCGCGAAGGGTGGGTAGATCGGGCATGGGCGAATCGTCCTTGATGCTTAAAAGCGTGGGGTCGCATGCTAATAAAGGTGCGATAGGTCAGTCCAGCGAGTAAGCCCCACGGCCGTCTTTCGCAGGAGTCTCGCTCTGGGGTGATGCTTTGGCAGTCTGCCGCGCCGTTGTTCGCTGCGCGGCGCCGCACCTGCAGGAGTTGAGTGAGACGTCTTTTTGTGTGCATCCGTACATTCTTCAATGCGCTTGCATTGATCGCTACTCCATCTCGAACAACCCGTCACGCAGCTGTGCGCCGCCCAGGCGCTGGCGGATATCGTCGTCGATGCGTGGGTCGTCGGGGGCGTAGAGCATCAACTGGCGATAGGCGTTGACCCGGTTGATCTCGTTGCCCAGGTACTGCCAGACCACGCGGGTGCAGGCCGGCGTGCGGCGGTCGCCGCTGGAAACGCCGGTCTTGATGCCGTTGAGGCGGATGATGCGGCTCTTGAAGCTGGGGATCAGGATGGTCTGACTCATCTCGTTGCCGGTGAGCGACTCGTAGTCCACCAGAAACAGGCGGTCCTGCAGGAACAACGCCGTGCCCAGGTAGCGACAGCGCACCCAGTCCTCGCTGCCGCCGCGCGTGGGTTCCTGGCGCTCCTGGCGTTCCTGGCGCTCGAACAGGTAGTTGCCGCGCTCCTCGCGCAGGTGCACCAGTGACAGCAGCACGTGCCCCGGCACCGACATGCAGTTGGAGTATTCGAAGTAGTAGCCGCAGTAGCGCTCCATCGGGCTGGCCTGACGGCGCAGTGGGGCGAACAGGTCCAGCAGCGGGTCGCTGCCATTTTGCTGCTGCGCATCGCCGCTGCGTGCGCCGATCAGGCGGGTGAACTGCTCGGCCGGCATGGCCAGCTCGAAGGGTTCGACGCCGAAGAAATCGCAGATGCGCTTGAGGTTGTGCGTGGTCGGCCGGCTTTGCCCTGCCAGGTAGCGGTTGAACTGCGCGCGGTTGATCGACAGCTTGCGGCACACCTCGGCAATCGAGCGGTAATGGCTGCAAAGCAATTTCAGATTGCTGCCGAGGGAATCGGACATATGGCCGCTCCAGCTGATGCGAATGACGCGATTCTAGCATCAACTCGCATCAGTTAGCCGCGACCTGCGAAATTGTCCCGCGCGGCGCCTTCACCAAAGATTGCGCCACCCGCCAGGCGCGGCGCATTCCCATTCAGAACAACAAGAGAGAAAGCCTCCATGCTCGATCTTCTCAATGACCTCATCTGGAGCAAGCTGCTGATCGTGATGCTGATCGGTCTCGGCCTGTTCTTCACTATCGCCTCACGCTTCGTCCAGTTCCGCTACTTCGGCAGCATGTTCCGCATTTTCAGCGAGGCCTTCCAGCGTCAGCCGGGCCAGCTCAGCTCGTTCCAGGCCCTGATGCTGTCGGTTGCCGGTCGCGTGGGCGCCGGCAACATCGCCGGCGTATCGGTGGCGATCATGCTCGGCGGTCCGGGCGCCATCTTCTGGATGTGGGTCGTGGCCCTGGTCGGCATGGCCACCAGCTACTTCGAGTGCTCGCTGGCGCAGCTGTACAAGCGCCGCGAGGCCGATGGCGGCTACCGTGGTGGCCCGGCTTTCTACATCCAGCACGGCCTTGGCCAGCGCTGGCTGGGTATCGTCGTGTCGATCCTGCTGCTGGTGACCTTCGGCTTCGGCTTCAACGCCGTGCAGTCCTACACCGTCGCCAGCTCGCTGCACGACACCTTCGGCGTTCCGACCCTGGCCAGCGGTATCGCCCTGACCGTGGTGATCGGTCTGATCATCTTCGGTGGCATCAAGCGCATCGCCAAGTTTGCCGACGTGCTGGTGCCGGTCATGGCGTTCTCCTACCTGGCCATGGCACTGCTGGTGATCGGTCTGAACATCGCCGAAGTTCCAGCCACCTTCGCCCTGATCTTCAAGAGCGCCTTCGGCCTAGAGCCGGCCTTCGCCGGTGGCATCGGCGCGGCCATCATCATGGGCGTCAAGCGCGGCCTGTTCTCCAACGAAGCCGGCCTGGGCAGTGCGCCGAACGTGGCGGCGGTGGCCGAGGTCAAGCACCCGGCCGCGCAGGGCATCGTGCAGTCGCTCAGTGTGTTCATCGACACCCTGATCCTGTGCAGCTGCACGGCGATGATCATTCTGCTGTCCGGCGTGTATCAGCCGGGCATGGAGCAGGCCGGTGTGGTGTTGACCCAGAGTGCCGTCGCAGCCGTGGTCGGTGAGTGGGGCCGGGTGTTCGTCAGCCTGGCGCTGCTGCTGTTCGTCTTCACCACGCTGATCTACAACTATTATCTGGGTGAAAACGCTCTGGGCTTCTTCAGCCAGAAGCGCGGCCCGGTAATGATCTACCGCGTGCTGGTGGTTGGCCTGGTGCTGTGGGGCTCGGTGCAGGATCTGGGCACCGTGTTCGCTTTTGCCGACGTGACCATGGGCCTGCTGGCGATCTGCAACCTCATCGCCCTGGCGTTGCTGTTCAAGGTGGGCCTGCGCCTGATGCGCGACTACGATAGCCAGATCAAGGCAGGTGTCGAATCGCCGGTGCTCGACGCCAAGCAGTTCGCTGATCTGGACCTCGACCCTGCCGTCTGGGCTGGTCAGCCAGGCAAAACCGCCGACCAGGCGGAAATCGGTGATCGCGTCTACCAGCGTTGATCTGACTCAGATGGAAGAAGGGGGCGAGGCCCCCTTTTTCTTGCCTGACACCTTTGGCAGCCATTGTTCGGGCAGTCGTAAGCGACGCAGCGAATGCGCGCAGGCCCGTGATTTGTGAGGAGAGTCCATGGCGACCCCAGAAAAACTCCTGGTGCTGTACACCGGCGGCACCATCGGCATGCAGATGAGCGCAGACGGCCTGGCGCCGGCCTCGGGTTTCGAGGCGCGCATGCGCACGCAACAAGCCAGCGAGAACGGCAGCGAGCTGCCGCAATGGACCTTTCGCGAGCTGCTGCCGCTGATCGACAGCGCCAACATGAACACCGGCCACTGGCTGGCGCTGCGCGATGAAATCGTCACGGCGGTGCAGACCGACGGCCACGACGCCGTGCTGGTGCTGCACGGCACCGACACCCTGGCCTACAGCGCCGCCGCGCTGAGTTTCCTGCTGCTGGGTCTCGAGGCGCCGGTGGTGCTCACCGGCGCCATGCAGCCGGCCGGTGTGGCCGGTGGCGATGCCTGGCCCAATCTGTTCGGCGCCATGCGCGCCTTGTATCGCGGCGTGAAGCCGGGCGTGCACCTGTACTTCAACGGGCAGCTGCTGCACGGCGCACGCTGCTCGAAGTTGCGCAGCGACGCCTTTGACGCCTTCCAGGTGCTGCCGCGTCAGCGTCAGGCAGAGCGTGCGAAGGTCGATGCGCGGATTGACTTCCGCCAGCCGCGCCAGACGGTCAATCTTGCCGTGTTGCCGTTGCATCCGGCCGTGCAGGCCGGGCATCTGCACGTCCTGCTGGCCAGCGGCGTGCAGGGTCTGCTGTTGGAGTGCTACGGCAGCGGTACCGGCCCGGCCGGCGATGCGCAATTGATGAGCGTGCTGCGTGAGGCGCATCAGCGCGGCGTGGTGCTGGCGGCAATCAGCCAGTGTCCGCAGGGCCATGTGCAGTTCGGTGTGTATGCGGCCGGCAGCCGTCTGGCCGAGGTCGGTCTGGTGTCCTGTGGCGGCATGACCCGCGAGGCCGCACTGGGCAAGCTGTTCGCCTTGCTCGGCGCCGGTCTGCCGCAAGCCGAGGTCGAGCACTGGCTGGCGCGCGATCTCTGTGGTGAGATGAGCGACTGATCCACCTGCCCAAACAGAGGAAGGACGATGAGTATCGACATTCGCCCTGTAGTCGCCGCCGATCACCCCGCCTGGTTGCCCTTGTGGCAGGGCTACCAGCGCTTCTACATGACCGAGATTGCAGCCGAGACCAGCGCGGTTACCTGGCAGCGTTTTCTCGACTCCGCCGAGCCCATGGGCGCTGCCCTGGCCTGGCAGGGTGACCAGGCCATTGGCCTGGTGCACTGGGTCATTCACCGCTCGACCTGGACCACCGGTGACTATTGCTACCTGCAGGACCTGTTCGTCGCCAAGGGCCAGCGCAGTGGCGGCGTCGGTCGTCGGCTGATCCAGCATGTCTTTGAGCAGGCCCGCGCCGCCGGCTGTTCACGGGTGCACTGGCTGACTCACGAGAGCAACAGCCAGGCCAAGCTCTTGTACGAGCGCATCGGTGAGCGCCCGGGATTCGTGCAGTACCGCAAGCTGTTGTAGGGTGCGCTGCGCGCACCTTTGGCACCCTTGGCCTGGGTGCGATCCGGCGAGAGCGGCGCCCCTTCCCCGGATTTCATCCGGGCTACTGCAGCTGTAGCGCGCCGATTCAGAAGACCGACCAGCCGATGCGCTCACTGAGCAGCTCCAGCGCCTTGATCCCGGCCAGGGAGTTACCCGCTGCGTTCAGCTCCGGTGACCACACGCATACGCTGAACTGCCCTGGTACCACCGCGACGATGCCGCCGCCGACGCCGCTCTTGCCCGGCAGACCGACACGATAGGCGAAGTTGCCGGCTTCGTCGTACAGCCCACTGGTGGCCATGATGGCGTTGATCTGCTTGGTCTGGCGGGGCGACAGCACCTGCTCGCCGCTGTGCTGGCAGAAACCCTGGTTGGCCAGGAAGCCGAAGGCGCGCGCCAGGTCGACGCAGCTCATGCGCAGCGCGCAGCAGCTGAAGTAGCTGCGCAGCACCGCCTCGACTTCGTTGTGGAAATTGCCGAACGATTGCATCAGGTAGGCTGCAGCCGCGTTGCGTGCACGGTGTTGGTATTCCGATTCGGCGACATGGTTGTCCACCGTCACCTCGGGGTTGCCCGACAGACGCCGGACGAAGTCGCGCATCGACAATGCTGGTGCGGCGTAGCGCGACTGGTTGATGTCGCAGATCACCAGGGCGCCGGCATTGATGAACGGATTGCGCGGCTTGCCACGCTCGAACTCGAGCTGCACCAGCGAGTTGAACGGCTGCCCGGACGGCTCGTGGCCCAGGCGCTGCCAGATGCTCTCGCCGCTGTGGCCGATGGCCTGGACCAGGCTGAACACCTTGGAAATGCTCTGGATCGAGAAGGGCGTACGCGCATCGCCGGCGACATGCACCTGGCCGTCGTTGCCATACACGGCGATGCCCAGCTGATCGGGCACCACGCTGGCCAGCGCGGGAATGTAGTCGGCCACCTTGCCCTGGCCGATCAGTGGGCGGACTTCATCGAGAATTTCGTTCAACAGCGCTTGCATGCTCAGGCTCGCGAGTAGGCCGGGTAGCGTCCCGGCAGGTCAGTGCTAGACGCCTGCGGACGCTACGGAATCACAGGCAGGCGCTTGCCCTGAGCGGCCTGCACCCCCTAGGCTCGGCCCTCCCCTGTCGCTGGCGTAGTTCGATGTCCACCGTTCTCAATGTGCTGCTGCCGATCTTCGGCCTGATCCTGGTCGGATTCATCTGTCGGCGAACCAATCGCCTGGGGCCGACGGCGGCCTCGGAGATGAACCGCTTCGTGGTCTGGCTCGGCCTGCCGGCCCTGCTCTTCAGCCTCACGGCCAAGGCTGACTGGACGCAGATCTGGCAACCCGGTTTCCTGCTCGCCTTTACCGGCGGCATGCTCGCGGTGTTTCTGGTCACGCTGGCATACCGCTGGAAAACCACTGACAGCCTGGTCGACGCCAGCATCGATGGGCTCAGTGCCGGTTATGCCAACACCGGCTATATCGGTATCCCACTGTGCGTGCTGGTGCTGGGTGAGGACGGCATGGCCCCCGCGCTGATCGCCTCGCTGATGGTGGTCTGCGTGCTGTTCGGCCTGGCGGTGGTGTGCATCGAGGTGGGTCTGCAGAGCAAGAAGGGGCTGGGCGGCGCCATCGTTCAGGTGGTCACGGCGCTGCTGAAGAACCCGCTGGTGGTGGCGCCACTGCTGGGGGCTGCCTGGGCCTTTGGCGGCGTGCAGATGCCAGCGGCGCTGGACGAGTTTCTGCGCCTGCTCGGCGCGGCCACGGTGCCCTGTGCACTGGTTTCGCTGGGGTTATTCCTGGCGCAGCGGCAGAGTGGGCCGAGCGAAGGCGCCTGGCCGTTGGTGGCCCTGAAACTGGTGCTGCAACCGCTGGTAACCTGGTTCATCGCCTTCGTACTGCTCGACCTGCCACCGTTCTGGGCGCATGCCGCGTTGCTGCTCAGCGCACTGCCAACGGGCACCGGGCCGTTCATGCTCGCCGAGTACTACCAGCGCCAGGCGGCGCTGGTTTCGCGGGCGATCCTGTTCTCTACCCTCGGTTCGCTGCTGACCCTGTCGCTGATCCTGCTGGCGATCACGCCTTGAGTTGCAGCTCCACGCCCAACTGCTGCGACAGGCAGGACCAGCGCTGCCAGGCCGATGCGGTATCCGGCGCCGCCAGGCGCTCACGGTAGGCCTGCACCGACGGCAGGTCGAAGCTGGCGTCATCGAGCATGCCGGCCAGGGCATGATGCACGGCCTCGTCGAGCTGGTTGGCGAAAGGTTCGCCGATCAACTGATGAGCGATCAGGTTGGCGCGCGTGGTGTCCAGCGGGATCAGCGGCTGGCCGAGGTGGGCGATATAGCGGTCATTGACCTCCTCCACCAGGCGGTGGGCCAGATAGGCCTCGTCGAGCAGGCCTTCGAGACCTTCATGGCCCTCCATCAGCGCCGGTGGCTGCAGGAAGAAATGCTCGGCGATCTTCAGTACCGGTTTCACAGCGGCCGCGATTCCCGCTTCGCGCGCCACCTCGGCAGCCGCGTCGAGCACGTCCGGCACCTGCTCGATATAGGCGATGACGAATGCGCTCAGCGCCGCCGCCGCATCCTCCGCCGGTAGGCGGATGGACGGGTGCAGACGCTCCAGCTGAGCCTGCAGCAGGCGCGAGAGCACCTGGCTGCCGCTTTCCTGCTGGCGAGCCTGGGCGATCAATTGACGAAGGGCGGCGGTGTTCATGACAGCTCCTACATTTCAGGACATGGGCGTGAACATTAGCCGGCCGTTTGGTCGGGCTAAGACGCGATTGTCATAATTTTTTCATACTTATGCGAGTTCGCTATAACGACCTGTATCAGAACGGCTACACCCCGCGTCAGGCGGGGCGTTTAGGACAAGGCTTGCGCGCCTTCGGCCATTTTTTCGCGCACGTTGCGAGGTGAAACTCGCCGTCTATACTCGAACTCGAAAGGCAGTACCTGATGGAACCGGACGAGCTCAGGCACGGAGAGGTTTCGGCAGTAGTCGCCAGCAGTTGAGCGCGGTGCGCGGACAGTGAGTCCGCCTTGTCGCTCCATGGCAGTCGATCCCTTAGCCGCAGGCTCATCCGGCGGGATAACAAGAACAATCAAGGGGAACCCGCAATGATGCGACATCCACGAGTCTGGATGGGCCTGCTGCTGTGGCTGGCATTAGGCTCGGCGCACGCGCAGTGGACGGTCAATATGGCGCCCGGTGTAACCGACGTCAGCCGCTCCGTCTTCGATCTGCACATGACCATTTTCTGGATCTGCGTTGTGATCGGTGTGATCGTGTTCGGCGCCATGTTCTGGTCGATGATCATGCACCGCCGCTCTACCGGCCAGAAACCCGCACATTTTCACGAAAGCACCACCGTCGAGATTCTCTGGACCGTGGTGCCGTTGGCCATTCTGGTGGTGATGGCGATCCCGGCGACCAAGACGCTGATCGAGATCTACGACACCACCGAGTCCGAGCTGGATATCCAGGTCACCGGCTACCAGTGGAAGTGGCACTACAAGTACCTGGGGCAGGACGTCGAGTTCTTCAGCAATCTGACCACGCCGCGCTCGCAGATCGACAACCGCGAAGCCAAGGGCGAACACTACCTGCTGGAAGTCGACGAGCCGCTGGTGGTGCCGGTGGGCACCAAGGTGCGCTTCCTGATCACCGCCGCCGACGTCATCCATTCCTGGTGGGTGCCGGCACTGGCGGTGAAGAAGGACGCCGTCCCCGGGTTCATCAACGAATCCTGGACGCGCATTGAGGAACCCGGCATCTACCGCGGCCAGTGCACCGAGCTGTGCGGCAAGGACCACGGTTTCATGCCGGTGGTGGTCGAGGCCAAGTCCAAGGAAGACTTCGCTGCCTGGCTGGCCGAGCGCAAGCAGGCAGCCGCCGCCGAGCGCGAGCTGACCAGCAAGGAGTGGACCATGGAAGAGCTGATGGCGCGTGGCGAGAAGGCCTACAACACCGCCTGTGCAGCCTGCCACCAGCCCAGCGGTGAAGGTCTGCCGCCGATGTTCCCGGCGCTCAAAGGCTCGGCCATCGCCAAGGGGGCTGCCGAGGGCCATATCGACATCGTCTACCACGGCAAGCCGGGCACCTCCATGGCCGCCTTCGGCAAGCAGCTGTCGCCGGTCGACCTGGCCGCCATCATCACCTACGAGCGCAACGCCTGGGGCAACAATGTCGGTGACATGGTCACGCCCAAGGACATTCTCGATTTCTCCAAGGCGCAGGAGTAAGGACATGAGTGCAGTGATCGACCACGGTCATACTGACCACCACCATGGCCCGGCCAAGGGCCTGATGCGCTGGGTGCTGACCACCAACCACAAGGACATCGGCACGATGTACCTGTGGTTCAGCTTCTGCGCCTTTCTGCTCGGTGGCTCGATGGCCATGGTCATCCGCGCCGAGCTGTTCCAGCCGGGCTTGCAGATCGTGCAGCCGGAATTCTTCAACCAGATGACCACCATGCACGGCCTGATCATGGTCTTCGGCGCGGTGATGCCGGCCTTCGTCGGCCTGGCCAACTGGATGATCCCGCTGATGATCGGCGCGCCGGACATGGCCCTGCCACGGATGAACAACTTCAGTTTCTGGCTGTTGCCGGCGGCCTTCGGTCTGCTGGTCTCGACGCTGTTCATGGAGGGTGGCGGGCCGAACTTCGGCTGGACCTTCTATGCGCCGCTGTCGACCACCTACGGGCCGGAGAGCACGACCTTCTTCATCTTCGCGATACACCTGATGGGCATCAGTTCGATCATGGGGGCGATCAACGTGGTCGCCACCATCCTCAACCTGCGTGCCCCCGGCATGACCCTGATGAAGATGCCGCTGTTCGTCTGGACCTGGTTGATCACCGCCTTCCTGCTGATCGCGGTGATGCCGGTACTGGCCGGTTGCGTGACCATGATGCTGATGGACATCCACTTCGGCACCAGCTTCTTCAGCGCCGCTGGCGGTGGCGACCCGGTGCTGTTCCAGCACGTGTTCTGGTTCTTCGGTCATCCCGAGGTGTACATCATGATCCTGCCCGCCTTCGGCGCGGTCAGCTCGATCATTCCGGCCTTCGCGCGCAAGCCGCTGTTCGGCTACACCTCGATGGTCTACGCCACGGCAGCGATCGCCTTCCTGTCGTTCATCGTCTGGGCGCACCACATGTTCACCGTGGGCATTCCGCTGACCGGCGAGCTGTTCTTCATGTACGCCACCATGCTGATCGCCGTACCCACGGGGGTGAAGGTGTTCAACTGGGCCAGCACCATGTGGCAGGGCTCGATGACCTTCGAGGCGCCGATGCTGTTCTCGGTGGCCTTCGTCATCCTGTTCACCATCGGTGGTTTTTCCGGGCTGATGCTGGCCATCGCCCCGGCGGACTTCCAGTACCACGACACCTACTTCGTGGTGGCGCACTTCCACTACGTGCTGGTACCCGGTGCGATCTTCGGCATCTTCGCCTCGGCCTACTACTGGCTGCCCAAGTGGACCGGCCACATGTACGACGAAACCCTGGCCAAGCTGCATTTCTGGATGAGCTTCATCGGCATGAACCTGGCGTTCTTCCCGATGCACTTCGTTGGCCTGGCCGGCATGCCACGGCGTATCCCCGACTACAACATGATGTTCGCCAACTTCAACATGGTCTCCAGCATCGGCGCCTTCATGTTCGGGGCGACCCAGCTGCTGTTCCTGTTCATCGTCATCAAGTGCATCCGCGGCGGCAAGCCGGCCCCGGCCAAACCCTGGGACGGTGCCGAAGGCCTGGAGTGGACGGTGCCGTCACCGGCGCCCTACCACACCTTCAGCACGCCACCGGAAGTGAAATAGGAGGTCCGCCGTGAGCGAGGTCATCGCGACTCGTCGCCTGGTTACCCGTCTGCTGCTCGTGGTGGTGGTGATGTTCTGCTTTGGCATCTTCGTCCTGCCGCCGTTCTACGACGCCATGTGCCGGGTTTTCGGCATCAACGGCAAGACGGCCGGGGCCTACCAGGGCGAGCAGATGGTGGATGAACAGCGCCAGGTGCGCGTGCAGTTTCTCGCCACCAACGCTGCCGGCATGGTCTGGGAGTTCGGTCCGCAGGCCGACGAGATACTGGTTCACCCGGGTGAGGCGCGCGACATGCTGTTCGTTGCCTACAACCCCAGCGACCAGCTGATGAGCGCGCAGGCGATCCCGAGCGTATCGCCTTCGAAAGCGGCGGCCTTCTTTCACAAGACCGAGTGTTTCTGCTTTACCCAGCAGGTGTTGCAACCGGGCGAGCGCATCGAAATGCCGGTGCGCTTCATCGTCGACAGAGACCTGCCCAAGGACGTGAAGCACCTGACCCTTGGCTACACCCTGTTCGATATCACCGTGCGCAAACCGCCAGTGGCACAGGCTCCATAAGGAGAACAACAATGTCGAGTCACGAAAGTCACGAGAACTATTACGTCCCGGCGCAGAGCAAGTGGCCTATCGTCGCCACCATCGGCCTGCTGGTCAGCTTCTATGGTGTCGGCACCTGGTTCAACGACCTGTCGGCAGGTCGCGACGGCTCCAACGGGCCGCTGATCTTCTTCGTCGGTGGGCTGATTCTGGCCTGGATGCTGTTCGGCTGGTTCGGCAACGTCATCAAGGAAAGTCGTAGCGGTCTGTACAGCGCGCAGATGGACCGCTCCTTTCGCTGGGGCATGAGCTGGTTCATCTTCTCCGAGGTGATGTTCTTCGCCGCCTTCTTCGGCGCCCTGTTCTATGTCCGCATGTGGGCCGGACCCTGGCTTGGCGGCGAGGGTGACAAGGGCGTGGCCAACATGCTCTGGGAAGGCTTCGAATACAGCTGGCCGCTGCTGCAGAACCCCGACTCCAAGCTGTTCCCGCCACCCAGCGCAGTGATCGATCCGTGGCATCTGCCCTTGGTCAACACCATCTTGCTGGTGTCTTCCAGCGTCACCATCACCTTCGCCCACCATGCGTTGAAGAAGAACCACCGTGGCCCGCTCAAGGCCTGGCTGGCCGCCACCATCGTACTGGCGCTGGCGTTCCTGTTCTTTCAGGTCGAGGAATACATCGAGGCCTACACCGAGCTGGGGCTGACCCTGGGCTCAGGCATCTATGGCGCCACTTTCTTCATGCTCACCGGCTTTCACGGCGCGCACGTGACGCTCGGCACCATCATCCTGATCGTGATGCTGGTGCGCATCATGCGCGGGCATTTCAGTGCCGATCAGCACTTCGGCTTCGAGGCGGCCGCCTGGTACTGGCACTTCGTCGACGTGGTCTGGCTGGGCTTGTTCGTCTTCGTCTACGTACTGTAGCGGGGGCTACCACGTGACGTGGGACACCAGTTGCCCTGAGTAGAAGCCCCAGGCGACCAGGGCAACGGTAATGGCGGTCAGGCCGACACGGACAGTCAGCGCGCCAACCACGCGGGAACCATGGCCCTCATCCTTGACCAGGAAGAACAGGCCGCTGAACAGGCTGGCGATGGTTGCCAGCAGCATGAGGACGATCGCGGCCTTGAGCATGTGAGACTCCGGGGGATTCGAGTGATGCCTTGCAGTATAGCCAGCAACCCCGATCATAACGGCAGGGCGCAATGAGCGCTTTCCGTCCCGGTTGGCTGCCCAGCCTGCTGGTTGCCCTGCTGCTGCCGGGGTTGCTCTGGCTGGGCTTCTGGCAGCTGCAGCGTGGCGATGAGAAGCGCCAGTTGCTGGCCAGTTTCGAGGCGCGGCGTCAGGCCGAGCCGATCAGCCTCGAGCAGCTCGAGCCCCTGGCGGACCCCGCCTACCGCCGCGTCCAGCTGCGTGGGCACTTCGATAGCGAGCACAGCCTGCTGCTCGATAGCCGCATCCGTGATGGCCATGCCGGTGTCGAGTTGCTGCAACCTTTTTACGATCAGTCCAGCGGCCTCTGGGTGTTGCTCAACCGCGGCTGGCTACCCTGGCCGGACCGGCGCACGGCGCCGCACTTCGAGAGTCCCGATGGCGTGCTGCAGCTCACTGCCTGGGTCTACGTGGCGCCCCCTGGCGGTCTGAATTGGCGATCCGGCGCGGCATCCGAGGGCTGGCCACGCCTGATCACGCAGGTCGAGGCCGACAGCCTCTGGCATCAGCTCGGCCGTGGTGGCCTGCCTTTCGAGGTGCGCCTGGAGTCCGGGCCCGCCAGTTATCGCGTCGACTGGCCGATCGTGGCCATGAGCCCCAGCAAGCATCTGGGCTATGCGGTGCAGTGGTTCTCCTTGGCTGCCGCGCTGCTGGGCCTGTTCATCTATCTCGGAATTCACAATGCACGGGAGCATCGTCATGAACCCAGCCATCGCCATGCCTGAGGCACCGCGCAAGGGGCGTGGTCGCCTGCAGTTGTTGTTGATCCTGGCCGTTGCCATCGGCCCGATGTTCCTGGCCAGCGCCATGTACCAGTGGCGCTTCTGGGTGCCGGAGACGCGCAGCTACCACGGTGTGCTGATCGGCGATGGGCGCACCCTTGCCGATCTCGGCGTGCAGGGTGAGGTGCAGCCGCTGTGGCAGATTCTGGTGACAGCACCGGGCGCATGTGAGGCCGACTGTCAGCAGCTGGTTTACCTGGCGCGGCAGATCCAGATCGGTCTCAACCGCGAGACTGCCCGCGCCAGTCACGGCCTGGCGCTGGCCGAGCCATTGCCGGCCGAGTACGACGCCACGCTCAAGCGTGAGTACCCGCAGCTCGGACGCTATCAGCTGGATCTGCAGGCCTACGACAAGGCCGCCGAGGCGGTGCCAGGTGCACAGCTGTGGCTGGTCGATCCACACGGCAATCTGGTGCTGCGCTATCCGGCCGGCAGCAAGGGCAAGGCCATTCTCGATGATCTGCGCTACCTGCTGAAAATTTCCCTGATCGGTTGACGCCGCGCGCTGTCCGTATCGACAGAGCGCCAAGCCCAGTGCCCAAGGAGTCAGACATGCACAAGCCCGGTTACCGTCTAGCGCTGTTCGCGACCCTTCTGACCGTGGTGGTGGTGCTGCTAGGTGCCTACACCCGACTGACCCATGCCGGCCTGGGTTGTCCGGACTGGCCGGGTTGCTACGGGTTTCTCGGGGTGCCGATGAGCGAGCACAAGCAGGCCATCGCCGAGGCGCGATTTCCCGAGGCCCCGGTAGAGGTCGCCAAGGGCTGGTACGAGATGATCCATCGCTACTTTGCCGGTGCACTGGGGCTGGTGATTCTCGTCATTGCTGCCCAGGCCGTGCGCCGTCGCGCGGAGCCAACCCAGCCGCTCAGGTTGCCGTTGGCGATTCTGGCGCTGGTGATCCTGCAGGGCGCCTTCGGCATGTGGACAGTCACCCTGCAGCTGTGGCCGCAGGTGGTCAC